>RFJH01000343.1 GCA_003694975.1 Anaerolineae bacterium
AGCAGTTCAGCGGTCATCACCATCCTGGCCATTTCCATCATCGCCGAGGGTCTACAACAAAGCGGCGTCACGTATCGTCTGGGTCAACGCATGAAACGCCTGGCCGGACAGGGGGAAAGGCAACTCGTGACCGTGGTCATGCTGACCGGGGCGACGCTTTCACTCTTCATGAACAACATCGCGGCGGTGGCCGTCCTCTTGCCTGCGACGATGGGCCTGGCGCGGCGACTGCGCGTGCCACCTTCCCGCCTCCTCATGCCCCTGGCCTACGGGGTCATTTCCGGCGGCATGGCAACCCTCTTCACCACATCGAACCTGATCGCCAGCGGAGTCCTGCGCGATGCAGGCGTTCGTCCCTTCGGCGTGCTGGACTTCCTGCCGGTAGGATTGATGGCCGTCCTCGGGACGGTGCTTTACATGCTCTTTCTGGGCCGACATCTGCTCCCCACGCGTCGACCGGCAGAGGAAATCTCGGCATTCCACCGCCAGCGCGAAGAGTTGCTGCGCATGTACGGCATGGAGAAATCGTTGTGGGAAGTGCTCGTTCTACCCGGCTCGGCCATGGCCGGACTGAGCATCCGGGAGGGACGCTGGCGTACCGTGCTGCGCCTGAACGTGCTCGGCATCTCCCGCGATGGGACGTTCCTCTCCGCCCCCGATGCAGAGACTCTTATCCGCGAAGGTGATGTGCTCCTCGTGCAGGGAGAGCCATCGGAGGAGAAACTGCGCGACTACGGCCTGCGCCTGATGGAAAAGCCTTCTCCCCTCACCCAGGCCGCCGAGAGCGAATCCGCCCTGGCCGAGGTCGTTCTCGCCCCGCACTCCGCCCTGGTCGGCAAGACATTGCGTGAGATTCACTTTCGCGAGAAGTTCAACCTGACCGTCCTGGCGTTATGGCGCAACGGCAGGCCGATTCACATAGGATTTGCCAGTATGCCGCTTCAGGTCGGGGACGGGCTGCTGGTACAGGGTGCGGCGAGCAACCTGAGGATGCTCTATCGCGAACGAGATTTCATCATTCTGGAAGAGGACCCGGAGGCCATTCTCCGCCCGGCGAAGGCGCGCCTGGCGACGGTCATCGGTCTGACCACCCTCGCTATCGCCATGTTCTCCCATTTTCCCATTGCGCTGGTCGCTCTGGGTGGGGCCATAGCGCTCATCCTGACCGGCTGCCTGAGCATGGACGACGCCTACCGCGCCATCGAGTGGAAAGCCGTCTTCCTGATCGCGGGCATGTGGCCGCTCGGTACGGCCATTCAGACGAGCGGGCTGGGGGAGGCCATCGCGAGCGAACTGCTGACTCTGGGACGAGGCGCCCATCCGCTTTACCTGGCGGCGATCCTGCTGGTCACGGCGATGATCCTGGCGAACCTCACCGCCGGTCAGGCCGCGGCGCCAATCGTCCTGGCGCCTATCGGGTTGAGCCTGGCACGGGTCACCGGTGTCGATCCGCGCGCCCTCTTGATGGCCGTGGCGCTGGGATGCTCACTGGCATACCCCACGCCGATCGGTCATCCGGTCAACGCAATCGTCATGGGGTCGGGAGGGTACACATTTCGGGATTTCCTGCGCGTTGGTTGGGCGCTCACCTTGCTCTTGATCCCCCTGATCCTGCTCGGTCTGCACCTGTTTTGGGGGTTGTGACCCCCTCAGTCCACGTCCGTTTCGTCATACGGCTCAGGGGGTTCGCGTAACCCCAGAAGGGCGGCCAATACATCCGGGGGGAGGTCAACTTCAGGCAGAGATGTCTCATACTTCTGGGCCGTCTCAGCCCGCTCGCGAAGGGAGCGCCATAAGAGTGCCCGTTCCCCGCTGCGCACTACGAGGTCGTGGAGAGTCTTGGCTGCGAGGAGGTACTCACCGGTGGTGTAAAGAAAGGTGAGACGCTTCCAACGTCCTGCCAGGATGGGCCGCGGGAGACGCTCGAGGGCGCCGATCTGGATTTTGTAATATTCTTCATGGGCGCGGGGGTGATCCATCTCGTCGCGCAAGAGTTCGGCGCGGGTGGTCAGTTCGTGCCCCAGCACCGGCGCGACGTATTCGATACGTCCGCCGCGCTCGCCGAAGGAGGAGGGCTGGTAAAAGGCCAGGTAGTCCACCGCAATCACCTTCGGAGCGGTGCGCAGGGGGATGCGATACCAGCCCAGGATGCGGGCGATCTCCAGGTCACGTGGACGCGGCAAAATGCAGACGAGGACCAGATCGGTATCGTGCACCATGTCCTTATCATATCGCAAAACGTTCGCTGCGGAAACACATTTTGGCGGTATTTCGCCCTCTCCCGATGAACGATAGCGACATCAGACGAACACCACTAAGATACACTGCAATTGCCTACAACTCTCCGGTAACGAAACCACCGGTAGAGGACTCGTTCACACCATCACAACCAAACTGGAGAGAACCATGAAACGACGAACGGCTTTCACCATCCTTTCCCTTTCTTTCGCTCTTGTTACCACTCTGGCATGCAGCATGCCTCTGTTGATGCCACCAACCCCCACACCAACGCCTCCTCCTACTCTTACCCCAACGCTTACTCTTGTGGAAGAAGGGATTACCATCCCCCTTGATCTCGCCAATAGCGGCAGTCTATGCCCAAAATACACTGTCAGTGAAGATACCGGCGGTCCGCCCAGTTACATTGGGGAACGCGACGACTACGACTGCGAAGGCTTCTGGACCTTCAATCTGCAACAGATTCCCGCCCGAGCCAAGATTATTTCCGCCACTTTCATTCCCGGCACGTGTACAAAAAATGGCAAGCCGTTTACTGAAGGCCAGGGCACGATGATGTTCGCTGTCGTCTCGGTTGGCACGCTCACAGTGGCCGATTATGGAGACTTCGGCATAGATGGCATCAGCCTGGCCGATAACTTAACCGATTGCCCTTCTTCCTTTGACGTCACACGTCCCCTGGCTACCTATCTCAACAAAGGCAAAGACCGCTTCCAAATACGCGCCCATCTGCTAGGAAGTTTTTTTGGGAACGGGAGAAGCGATTACGTTTCTTACCGTGGAGGAGAACCTTCTGTGCTCATCGTCCGCTATCAGATTTATCGCTAGAGCACCAACCTTCCACAGCAACACCTCGATGAAAACACTGGCCACCCCCTTGCTATTTGCACTTGCACTGGTGCTGACAGCCTGTCGGACAGCGGTACCCGCGACCGGCACTTCCTCGCTGCCCGATACTGCCGAACCACCGGAGACACCGACGCCCAGCCCCCCTACGCCGACGCCCAACTACGCCTGGAGCAACGCCGAGACGTTCGAGGTCGAACTCGGACAGGCCTTCGGTCTACGCGCCGACCAAACGGCCTCCATCCCCTCGGAAGGCCTCGCCATCCTCCATATCGTAAACATCGAGTTCAAGTGCCCCTCCGACCCCCAAGTCTCTTGCGAGGTGCCATTGATTGCCACGGATTATTTTCAGGTCTCTCAGGGAGGGAAGATCCTGGATACACAACCTTGGGAAGAGGAAATGGTCTTCGGCGATTACATGCTGAAAACGATTGCTCACTACGAGGGCTATGATTACGAAAATCACAATTTTGAAATTGTGCTGACAGTCGAACGGCGAGAAACCATTAACAATACGCCTTGAACATCGTGCCACCATATAGTGCCGGGCAACTTCAACATTAATGATAAACATCGCGCACAAACGGTTCGAGGAGAAACGATGAAAAACCATCCACTCTCACCCTCATTGAGACTTATTTTCAAGTATCAAGGCGAGGAATTAGAACTGACAACCTGGGAGCGAGTCAGGATGGTATCCCCGCCATCTGATCCCTTCCCAGCCACCAGGAACGAGACAGGGTTCTGGTATGAACTACGAGATGCATTCGATCATCCTATCTACCGACGGATAATCCAGAATCCAATACAGACAGCCGCTGAAGTCCGCTCAGATCATCCAGAGCACCATCTCGTCTGGCGAGAAATCAGGGAGCCTGGCGGAATCTTTACTTTGTTGATTCCCGCTCTCGATCAAGCATGCACACTGATTCTCTTTAGCAGCCCACCAGGGCTGCGAGGGAAAGCACAGGCAGCAAGAGAAATAGCGCGCTTCGACCTCACCAGTATCACGCAGGGAGGGGAATAGGTTATGAGCACCTCCGACGGAACTGTGATCAAGGCTGTCAAAATCGTGGATCATGGATCGCCAGAGCAGCGTTTTAACATCGTCCTCGTGGCGGAAGGATACCAAAAAAGCGAACTTCCCCGATTCGCGAAAGATGCGCAACATTTCACGAAGCATCTCTTTGGCACATCTCCCTTCGATGACTTGCAATGCGCGATCAACGTTTACCGCATTGATGTTGCATCAAAAGAGAGTGGCGCAGATGACCCCAAAACAACCGAGTGTACAGCAGGCACCGGAAAAACCGCAGCCACCTATTTTGATGCGACCTTCTGCACCGGTGGAATCCGACGCCTGATGAGCGTGAACCAGACCGCAGTGCTCAAAGTAGTTAAAGCCTATGTGCCTCAATGGCATCTAATCCTGGTCATTGTCAACTCTTCCATCTGGGGAGGTGCCGGTGGTTCTATCGCAATCACCACTACGGCCAGCGGTTGGGAGGATATCAGTATTCACGAGATGGGACACTCTGCATTCGGCCTGGCTGATGAATATGATTACTGGGCAGGATGTGGCACAGATACAAACAACGACAAATACTCAGGAGGAGAACCTTCCGCTCCAAACGTCACGACCAAGACAGATCGCTCAACCCTGAAATGGAAAGATCTTGTGCTCCAAACCACGTCCCTACCCACAACAACGAATAAAGATTGTTCACAATGTGATACTCAACCAAGCCCGGTACCGGTCGGCACTGTCGGCGCGTTTGAAGGCGCAGCGTACTATCACTGCGCTATTTACCGACCCCAGTACACTTGCAAAATGCGTTCAACGGACAAACCATTTTGCGCGGTGTGTCAGCGGCGTATCCGACAGACCCTGTCCCCCTACCTGGCAGATTGTTACGCCCCGGTTTTTGAAAAAAAGATTGGCTTGCTCTGTGCCCTTCAAATGATAATCTACATCCTCATCACTATTGCTCTGCTGCCCTTCGCATTATTTCCCCCGGTTCGCTGCATCATCAAAAAATTGCTGTTCCGAATCCAACACTGTCCTACCGGCAATAGCGACCCGTGCATTGAGTTGTAACACCAGGTCAACGCCCCCT
>RFJH01000344.1 GCA_003694975.1 Anaerolineae bacterium
CGTTCGCAGTGGCGGTCTTCGCCCCACACCTGCTCGCGTGCCAGGGTGGTGTTGCAGTGCGGGCACCAGTCCACCGGCGCTTCCTTGCGATAGGCCAGGTCGTGCTTGAACAGTTGGATGAAGAACCACTGCGTCCAGCGGTAGTACTCCGGGTCGCTGGAGATGGCCTCGCGTTCCCAATCGAACATGGCGCCCATGCTGCGCAGTTGTTTGCGCATCCGCTCGATGTTTTTGTACGTCCATTCCTTCGGGTGTACGCCTTTCTTGATAGCCGCGTTCTCCGCCGGCAGGCCGAAGGCGTCGAAGCCCATGGGGAACATCACGTTGTAACCACGCATGCGCATGTAGCGGGCGCGGGCGTCGCTGGGCGTCATGGCGTACCAGTGCCCGATGTGCAGGTCCCCGCTGGGATAGGGGAGCATGGTCAGGGCGTAATGTTTGGGTTTGCTGCGGTCAATCACGGCGCGATAGAGTTGATCGGCTTCCCAACGTTTCTGCCATTTTTTCTCGATTTCCGCGTGGTTGTAATCGCTCATGGCTCACCTCGCTTCTTTTCAGGCGTTGACCGGCGTCAGCCAGCCATAGCGGTCGGGCTGCTTGCCGGAAACGATTCCGAAGAACGCCTCTTGCAACTGCCTGGTAACCGGACCGCGCGTCCCTGTGCCGACCGGGATGCGGTCGACAGAACGGACGGGGGTGATCTCCGCCGCCGTGCCGGTGAAGAAGATTTCGTCTGCCACGTAGAGCATCTCGCGGGGGATCATCTGTTCCCGAACGGTGTACCCCATGTCCTTCGCCAGGGTGATGACGTAAGACCGGTTGACGCCCATCAGGATCGAACCGCCGATGGGTGGGGTGTAGATTTCGCCGCGATAGACGACGAAGATATTCTCACCGCTGCCCTCGCTGACGAAGCCGTGGGCATCGAGCGCGATGCCCTCGACGAAGCCGTTGTCCTTCGCTTCCATGGCGATCAGTTGCGAATTGACATAGTTACCGCCGACCTTTGCCATGGCCATGAAGGTGTCCGGCGCGATGCGTCGCCAGGAACTGACCATCACATCCACGCCGTTCTCGATGGCCTCGGCGCCCAGGTAACGGCCCCATTCGATGGTAAGGATAACCATCTCGGTCGGAACGGCGCGCGCGTCCAGGCTGAACGTACCACTGCTGCGAAAGACCAGCGGGCGGATGTAGCACGAGGAATGCCCGTTGCGACGGACGAGTTCGAGGATGGCCGCCTCGACCTCTTCCGGCGTGTGAGGAGGGTCAAGGCGAAGCATGCGGCACGAATCGAACAAACGCTGCACGTGCGGCTTCAATCCCAGCACCGCCGGCCCTTGGGGCGTCTCGTAGGCGCGAATGCCCTCGAAGACGCTGGAACCGTAATGCAGGGCGTGGGTAGAGACGTGGACGTTGGCCTCGTCCCAGGGGACGTATTCCCCGTTGAACCAGATCCATTGTGATTTCGGCAGTGGCATGGCGTCCTCCTCCTTCCAGTTATAAAAATTCCCCTTCGCCTCAGGGACGAAGGGGGAATCTCCGCGGTACCACCCTGGTTCGTGGGGGCTTGCGCTCCTCACGCACTCTGGGGCGCTGTAACGGGCGCACCCGCCACCGGCTACTTCGGGTTCACCGATGAGGCCTGCCCTGCGCAGTCACAGGGCGACAGGCGAGTTCGGCCTCGCGCGCTCCCGCTGGGCGCGTTGCCGGGCTTCCACCTCTCTCTCCCGACTCGCTGGCGGGATGGCCTACTACTCCTGTCTGGCCTTGAAAATCTGTTCTTTTGGAAACGGAGCGCCCGAAGCGCTCCGTAGTGGACCCAGCGGGACTCGAACCCGCGACCTTCTCAATGCCATTGAGACGCGCTCCCAACTGCGCCATGGGCCCAGGATATTCTTTCTTTGTGGACCTGAGGGGACTCGAACCCCTGACCTCCTCAGTGCGATTGAGGCGCTCTCCCAACTGAGCCACAGGCCCGCTCACGGCGTGCAAAGTATTCTACTTGAGAGCAGGGAGGATGTCAAGAAGAAAAAGTTTTCCTTGACATATTAGAACATAAGTTCTATAATGTGACCAAGTTGCCTATTTTCGTTCCTGAATCAGGAGGTTGAGATGACTACCTACCGCTCGCGCACCTCTGGGGGCAATCTGGCAATCCTGGACAGGCTGTTCAAGAATCGACGCCTTCACCGCGGCGCAGCCTGGGGGTTGATCATCCTCGGCGCGTTGCTGGCTTTCGAGGTTTTCAATTACAGCACGACCGAGTTCGCCCTGCACGACCTGCTGGGAGACTTGCGCTTTGCCGGTATCCGTTGGGCGACCATTTTGGCCATCGCCTTCTGCGGGATTGACTTTGCCGGCATCGCCCGTCTCTTTACACCGGAGCAAGGTGCCGACGAACCCGCCGAGGTCTGGTATCTCTTCGGGGCGTGGCTGTTGGCCGCCGCGATGAACGCCGCGCTCACCTGGTGGGGCGTCTCCGTGGCCATCCTTGATCACCAGAGCGCGGGGAGCGTCGTGGTTGGAAATGAAACGGTGACCAGAGTGGTACCCATTTTCGTCGCCGTGATGGTGTGGTTGATTCGGGTGCTGATTATCGGCACGTTCTCCATTGCCGGGGAACGCCTCTTCAGCCAGGATGAGCAGCAGCGGCGCGTGCGTTCGACGGCTCGCCCCTCCCTGGCGACTTCTGCGCCGCGCGCCCGGACGGCAGCCTCTCGCCCTTCGCCGCTGTTTACGCCGGCGCCCAGAGCCGGGGCGCATGCCGAAAGCGGACGTCGCCCGCAGGAGCCTACCTATCACAACCTGCCTATGAGCGCGCGTTCCCCTGTGCATTCGGTGGGTCAACGGGTTTCTCGCAACGACCCCGCCCGCTGAGTATTTTCTCTGTGCACCTTTCCTCTCCCGTCCGATCCCTTGAGCCGGTGGGGGATGCGTCCACTCGGGGTGGTTGCCTGACAGGGTTGCTCATCCCCCCGCTGCTGGTCGTCGTTGTGGGGGTGGTGATGGCTCTGGTCGCGGCTGGCCTGTCCGAGGTCGGGAGCGAAGCGGCTGTGCCGTCGGTCGTTTCGCAGGGCGTATCCCCCTTGTTCACCCCTGAAGTGCGCTTCTGGTCGGCGTACATTTTGCAGTGGTCGAAGGAGACGGGGATCGAACCCAATCTTATCGCCACGGTGATGCAGATCGAATCCTGTGGCGACCCTTTCGCGCGCTCGCGCGCCGGCGCTATGGGCCTTTTCCAGGTGATGCCGTATCACTTTTCGTCAGGAGAGAATCCCTACGAGCCGGGGACTAATGCGCGGCGGGGACTGGCGTATTTGCAACGCTCTCTGGAACGCGCCGGTGGAGATGTGCGGCGAGCGTTGGCCGGCTACAACGGCGGTCTGGGGGTGATCTCCCTCCCGGAGGCTTTGTGGCCTGCCGAGACGCGCCGCTACGTGACGTGGGGAACAGCCATCTACGAGGACGCACGGCGAGGGGCGACCGAAAGCGCGGCGCTGCTCGAATGGCTGGCGCGAGGCGGAAACGCCTTGTGCGCACAGGCGCGCCGGAGACAGGGGCAGGTCATCCCTCCTCGCTGAGATTCTCTTCTTCTTGCAAAAGAGGAAGCCAGACGCAGAACGTCGTCCCCTCGCCTTCCTGGGATGCGACTTCGATTGTGCCCCCGTGATGGTCTACAATCCAGTGGGCGATGGAAAGACCCAGGCCAAACCCCCCGTCTGAGGAGCGGTGGCGGGATTTCTCGGCGCGGTAGAAACGCTCGAAAATGTGCGGCAGGTCTTCTTTCGGGATGCCCGGGCCGGTATCGCGCACGACCAGACGCGCCTGATTGCCGACCTTGTCCAGGCTGAGGAAAACATCCCCACCCGGCGGTGTGTATTGCACGGCGTTGGAGACCAGGTTGAGCAGCACTTGCTTGAGACGGTCGCGATCGCCCTGGACGATGGCCTGGTCAATGTCGGTCAGATGAAGGTGGATTTTTTCGCCTGCAAGGACGCGCATCTCCTGGAACACTTCAAGCAGGAGGGTGTCCAGTTCTACGGGGGCCATGTTCAGGCGCATGCGCCCCGATTCCGCCTGTACCAGGAGTAACAGATCACCGACCAGGCGTTTCAGGCGGTTGGCTTCCTGGTCAATGCTGACCAGGGCCTCCTCATCGAGCGTCTTCATTCGCCGCATGAGGTCCACGTTTCCTTTGATGATGGTCAGAGGGGTACGCAGTTCATGGCTGACATCCGCCAGGAAACGTTGCTGGGTGGTGAAAAGCAATTCCAGGCGTTCCAGGGTCTGATTGAAGGCGTAAATGAGGCGACCGATCTCGTCATCAGGGCGACCCTGGTAGGGGATACGTTGCGAGAGGTCGTCGGCACGGTTGATCTGCATGGCCGTGGCGGTTACAGTGTCCAATGGCTTCAGAGTATGCCCGATGGCAAGCCAGGAGATGAAGGCGGCTATCAGCAACAGCCCGGCTGCGGCGATGACCTGGACGATGAGCGTGTTTTCCAGTGTGGCGTCCACTACGGCGAGGTTGGCGCCGACTTCCAGGGTCCCCATCCAGCGTCCGCCAACGAAGAGGGGGACGCTCAGGACGCGCAAATGCTGTCCGCGACGGTAGACATCGCGGAAGGTAGGGCGGTTGCTTTGCAGGCCGGAGGGGTCGAGGGGTTGAGTATCCTGGATGATGTTCATCAACGTATCGTGCAACCGACCATCCCGTCCCCACACCTGCGCCTGGACGGCGACGTTCACGTCCGGAGCGTGGGAGAAGATAATGCGGCCTGTTGAATCCACGCGCAGGACGTCCACCATGCTGTCCGCTGTGTGAAGCAGGAGGCTATCCACCTGTCTCAGCAAGGAGACGCGAAGGACGAGGTAAACCACCAGGCTGAGAATGAGCAGGCTTCCCCCAAACAAGGCCGCGTAGAGGACGGTCAGGCGAGCGCGCAGGGTCATAGGGAGGGCGTCAGGGTTCTTCGCGCAGGACGTACCCCACGCCACGCACAGTGTGGATCAGGCGGGGTTCTCCGCCGGCCTCCAGTTTCTGGCGCAGGTAGCGGATGTAGACCTCCAGCACGTTGCTCTCTCCCCCAAAATCGTAGCCCCAGACGCGATCGAATATCATCTCACGCGTCAGAACCTGCCTGGGGTGGCGCATGAAGAGTTCAAGCAGGTCGAATTCTTTGGCGGTCAGGGAGAAGACGCGCTCGCCGCGCTTGGCCTGACGGGTGCCGGTATCGAGCGTGAGGTCGGCGAACTCCAGGACAGGGACGCGTTCGGACTGGGTGCGGCGGAGCAGAGCACGGACACGCGCCAGCAACTCGTCCAGGTTGAACGGCTTGACCATGTAATCGTCCGCCCCGGCATCCAATCCCTGCACCCGGTCCTGGACGGTATCTTTGGCCGTCAACATCAGAATAGGCACGTTTCCCCCGGTCCGCAGATGATGGCAGACCTCCATGCCATCCATGCCGGGCAGCATCAAGTCCAGGATGACCAGGTCTGGGGAACGCTCGCGCGCCAGCGCCAGGCCTGTCCGCCCGTCGGTGGCGGTATCCACCTGATACCCCTCATACGTCAGGCCGCGTTGAAGCACTTTCAGAATGGAGGGGTCGTCCTCAATGATCAAGATGCGCTCGTTCATCGTATGGGCTTTCCTACGCAGAATATACCACAAAATCGGTTTGTTCAGGCATGGTGAGGCGGTGGCACCGAGGGCACAGGGGGGAATTGACCTGGGGTTCGTTTTGCTCTATACTGTAAATGGATGGTTTGGTTTTGTGGATGGGGACATGATTGTAATGAAGAAGAGGCGAGGGGAGTGGGTGACGTTCCTGCGTGTACTGGCCATTCTACAACGTCTCCAACGTGGGCCGGCCACTGCGGAGGAACTGATCACCGCGGTAATCAAGTTAGTGGGGCCTGATGCCTATCCGTCGGGGGGCACTGCGCGCCGGGCGGCTTTTAAACATGACCGCGAACGTCTGCGTGCGTGGTTGCAGGCACAATTTGCCTACGATGCTTCCACAAAGTGCTATTACCTGATTGACCCGGGACCTTTCTTTCGACTGGCGCTATCGGATGAGAGCCTGCTGGGAGTCCAGTTGCTTTCGCGCGAGTTCGACAACGGTATGGGGATGAGGACACATATTCGCTCTCTGATTGCCGAGATCATGGCCCGCCTCAGTCCCGACGAGCGGCGCTCTCTGGAGCATCAGGGAGATGAACGCATCGCCCTGGACGTACGCCAGGACGTGGATAGAGGGAAAATCCCTGAAAGAGTGTGGCAGACCGTTTGCCGTGCTACCGTTCAGCATCGTAAACTTTCGTTTCGACACCTTTCTCCTTCCGTTGATGACCGGCGGCCTATCTATTACGAGGTGGCCCCGCAGCGGGTGTTCTATCGCGATGGGCATTGGTATCTGCGCGCCTGGCGCCTGCTCAAGCGCGATGCGGATGGCCGCGATGACCGAGAAGAGGTCTACGTTCGTTTTCGGCTGAACTATATCCTGGATGACGAATGGTTGCGGATTTGGCCAACAGTGCTGCCGGTTCCTTATCGCCGTCCGCCCCGTTTTCTGGTGCATTATCTGCTCAAGCCGGAGATCGGGCGGGGAGAGATCAGTCACCATTTTGAGGAGACCAACATCACCCGCCACGCGGACGGGAGTGCTGAGGTGCGCGGTTACACCGACGACCTGTGGGAGGCGACGCGAGTGCTTCTGAGTTATGGGGAGGGGTGTGTTGTTCTGGGCGGCCACGAACTGCGTCGTGAGATGCTGCGCCGTGTGAAGGGGATGGTGCGGAATTATGAGTTGAGTTGAAACATTATGCTTCAGAGATTGATGGTTACCCACCACTGTGGGTAGGGAAATGGGTATA
>RFJH01000345.1 GCA_003694975.1 Anaerolineae bacterium
CCATCACCCCGTCCGAGGCCTCCAGGATTTCCTCCAGGTTCTCCAGCGCTTCGGGACGCTCCAGTTTGGCGATGAGTAGAGGCGGCAGCGCGTCGGCGGAGAGTTGTGCCCGGATGGCGGCGCGTACCTGCTCCAGGTCACGCGCGCTGCGCACGAACGAGACGGCCACCGCGTCCACGCCCTGACTCAGGCCAAAGGTCAGGTCGTCGCGGTCCTTTTCCGTAAAGCCCGGAATCTCCAGTTGTCGCCCGGGCAGGTTGACGCCCTTTCCCGAGGAGAGCGTCCCTCCGGTGACGACCTCGGCCTCCAGGACGCGTTCGCCGACCGAAACCGTCTTCAGGACGAGGTGACCGTCGTCGAGCAGGATGCGGTCTCCGCTTTGCGCCGTTCGGAACAGTTCGACGAAATCAATCGGAATCGCCTTCTTCACCCCGCGCGGAATCGCCTCCCCCTCGGCGTACAACCATACCCGCTCTCCCGCTTCGAGCCGGACCGAGGCCTGATCCAGTTTCCCGACGCGCGTCTTCGGCCCTTGCAGGTCCTGCAAAATCCCCACCGAGAGGCCGAGTCTCGCCGCGAGGCTGCGGATGGTTGCGATGTTCGCGGCGTGCTGCTCATGGGAGCCGTGGGAAAAGTTCAGGCGGATGACGTTCACACCGGCGCGCAGGAGACGCTCCAGCGTGGCCTCGTCCTGACTGGCCGGGCCGAGGGTGGCGACGATGCGCGCTTTGCGGACGGTCTCTATCATCGGTCGCCTCACAGGTAGTGCAATTCGTGGGCTTGCTTCTTCAAGTCGGCGCGGAAATCGGGGTGGGCGATGTTGATGAGCGCCTGGGCGCGCTGCCGAATGGTCTTCCCGTAGAGATCGGCCACGCCGTATTCCGTGACCACATAGTGGACGTGGTTGCGCGTGGTGACCACGCCCGCGCCGCGCTTGAGCATGGCCACGATGCGGCTGACGCGCGTCCCGTCGCGCAGCGTGGTGGTGCTGGGCAGGGCGATGATGGGTACGCCGCCTTTCGAGCGCGAGGCGCCGTAGATGAAATCCAGTTGCCCGCCCACACCGCTGTACAGTTTCGGGCCGATGCTATCCGCGCAGACCTGTCCGGTGAGGTCCACTTCGATGGCCGAGTTGATGGCGACCATGCGTTCGTTCTGGGCGATGACGAAGGGGTCGTTGACGTATTCGGTGCGGTGGAGTTCGATCATGGGATTGTCGTCTACCCAGTCGTAGAGACGTTTCGTCCCCAGGATGAAGCCGGCGACGATTTTGCCGGGATGGAGGGTCTTGGCCGCGTTGGTGAGTACGCCGGCCTCCACGAGGTCAATCACGCCATCGGAGAAGAGTTCGGTGTGCACACCGAGGTCTTTCTTATCGAAGAGGTAGCGGAGGACAGCGTCGGGGATGGCGCCGATGCCCATTTGCATTGTCGCGCCGTCGGGGATTAATTCGGCAATGTAACTGGCGATTTTTTCGACCACATCGTTGGGCGCATCCTGGGACATCGGCAATTCGGCGATGGGGTAATCCACCGGCACGATGTAATCCAGCCGACTGACGTGGATGAACGAATCGCCCAGCGTGCGCGGCATTTGCTCGTTGACCTCGGCGATGATGATGCGCGCCGATTCGGCGGGCGTCTTGGTCAGGCCGACCTCCACGCCCAGGCTGCAAAAGCCGTGCTCATCCGGCGGGGAGACGTGGATGAGCGCCACGTCAAGCGGCAGGATGCCGCGCTTGAAGAGCAGCGGCACCTCGGAGAGCAGGACGGGCGTGAAGTCGGCGCGGCCTTCGTGGACGGCCTTGCGGATGTTGGCGCTGATGAAGATGGAGTTCACGCGCAGGTGACCTTCCATCTCTGGGGCGACGTAGTCTGCCGGACCGACGGTGAGCGCCTGGCAGATTTCCACATCGTGCAGTTCGGGCGCGTAGTTCACCAGGGCGGCGAGCACTTTCTGCGGCACGGAGACGTTGCCGGTCAGGAAGAGGCGATTCCCGGATTTGATTGCCGCGCGAACGGCCTCCTCCGCGCTGACGATGCGTGATTGGTAGAGTTTATTCCAGTCCATCGTCGTCTCCTGTGTTGGGGCGTCGCAGCGAGAGATGGCGAAGTTTTCCGGCGTGTGTGTTCACGGCGATTTCGATGGCCGGGATTTGCTCGATGGCCGCCTCGGTTCCCAGGCTGGCGATTTGCAGGATGTAAGGCATGGCCGCGTTGACGAAGGCGTGCACCGAGGTGCGCGCCACGGCGCTGGGGACATTGGGTACACAGTAATGAATGACGCCCTCTTCCACGTACGTTGGGTGTTCGTGGTTCGTCGGGCGCGAGGTCTCGCAGCAGCCGCCCTGGTCAATGCTCAGGTCTATGATCAGAGAGCGCGGCTTCATGTTGGCGACTACTTCGCGGGTGATGACGATGGGAGCGCGTTCCCCCGGCACAAGCACTGCCCCCACGACCACGTCGGCGTAGGCGCAGGTGCGGGCGATGTTGGCGGGGGTGGCGATCATGGTCACGGCGTGAGGACAGCGGGTAGCGAGGCGGTCGAGGGGCTCCAGGTATTTATCCAACACGGTGACGTGGGCGCCAAAGCCCAGGAAGGCCTCCGCAGCGCAGGTGCCCGATACGCCTGCCCCGATGATGACCACCTCGGCCGGTGGTACGCCGGGAAGACCGCCAAGAAGGATGCCCTTGCCACCATGGTTGTTTTGCAAAAGGGTGGCGGCAATCTGGGCTGTCATTCGTCCACCGATGCGTGCCAAAGGCTCTTTGACCGGCATTCGGCCATCCGGCAATTGGATTTGCTCGTAGGCAATGGCGGTGATTTCTTTCTCCAGCAAAAGGTCAATTTTGTCCTGGCGGGCGGATGGTAGATGGAGCAGGCCTGCAATGGTGGTGCGTGGGCGCAGCCACTCAATCTCCTCCTTAAGCGGTCGGGCGACCTTCAATACCAGGTCGGCGCGCCCGAAAGCCTCTTCTGGAGAGTAGACGATGCGTGCGCCGGCCTTTTCGTAATCGTGATCGCTGAAACCGGCTCCCACACCCGCCTCATGTTCCACGTAGCAGGTGTGACCGTTTTGCGTCAGGATTTCCACGCCGGCGGGCGAAAGCCCAACGCGAAACTCAAAAGGCCGGTGTTCCTTGGGGATTCCAATGTTCATCATGCCTCCTTGCATATCTTCAATTCCGGTGCCCGTAGGGAGGGCGCGGGAATAATACATGCAACACTGTGACAATTCTACCGCGTTCGGCGGGAAGGCAACCGGAAAAGTGACAGCCACTCCGAAGCGACTGTCACTTTGCTTTTCATTCTCCGAGTGGGTCGAGCGCCCCTCGATACGCGCCTGCGGCGCTACTCGGGGCGCGATTGTGTTTTGCTGCTCTCCGAGTAGGCCACGAAGTGGCCGTATCGAGGAGAGCACCTCGATGCGAGCACTACGTGCTCTACTCGGGGCGCGATTAGATACACGCCCTTCGGGCGCACTCGGGG
>RFJH01000346.1 GCA_003694975.1 Anaerolineae bacterium
GGCCTCGATACGGTGCTTCGCACCTACTCGGCCACCGTCTTGGCTTCTACCATTAGAGCGATCCCTGTGATCAAAAGATTTTTCGGATAGATACTTAGCACATCTTCCGACCAGAGTAAAAAGGGACCGTACCCGAGGTACGGCCCCTTTTCTTGCTACCATGAGAAAGTCCGAATGCGGGCCCTATGCCTGCCCCTGTCCCTGCTCTTTTTGCCACACGGCCAGTTCCAGAGTGACGCGCTCGAAGTAACTGTTCTCCGGTAACGGACCACCGCCGTATTCCATCTCGACCACCGTCGCCATTAACTGCAATGTAGCCGTCTCCAGGAGAATTTTCTGTTGAGGGGCGATGAGCACCAGGTCACCTTTGGCCTCCAGACGCTGGCGAATCCCCATATCGTTGTAGGCGTGCTCACTGAGCAACACTTTGGTCGCCGTCTTGATATCGTTCTTATCGAAAAGCCAGACCTCAAGAGCGGAGACCTTCTTCGGCTCTCCCACACCAATCGTCTCTGAAATGCCCACGCCATACTCGCCCAGGAACTCACCTGAAGGCGAATCGATACTAAACGACTCATCATAGAGATCGTCGCCCAGGACGTAGGTAGTAATGGATTGGGTCAACGGCGCGGCGAGACCAAGTTGGGAGAAATCCGTTTTCTCCGTCTCGCGGCTGAGGGATTGAGCGCGCATCGCCGGCGACTCCGGTGCACCACGTCTGCGAGGGCGCAGCAGGTAGACCGCGGCCGCCACAATGACCAGAACGGCGATGATCCCCCCACCGATGATCAGGTATCGCAACCAGGGAGCAGAGGAGGGAGGCGGTTGCTGAGAACCTCCAGCGCCCCCCTCAAAACCGCCCACCGACTCGATGAACTGGCCATAGCGATTGAGCGCCTGGCGTTCCTGAGGGGAGGCGCTCGCCTGAGCGCTCTGATACGCATCCGGTCCCGCCGCTCCCAGGGCTGCCCAACGTTGTAAGGCTCGGTTGGGGTCACTGTGCAGCATGAACGAATCGGCGGCCATTTGCACGTAATCCGCCTGTAATTCCGGGCGCAGGTAGGCCGGCGTGGCATCCGTCCATTCGACAGGCCATACCACCCAGCCAACGAACAACCCCAGCGCAAAACCAACAACCCCGACCAGGATAAGCCTGACCATAGGCTTTCGTGCGAATTCAAGTAACAAGTTCATGTAGCGCTCCTGAAACTGTCACGCCCAATTTTCTCCATTATACAGGACTCTTTTGCAAATCACCACCAACCATTCGGCCCACAACGTTTCAATTGGATGGCAATCTCACGACCTGCGTTCCATCAGATAAAGCCAGCGAAGCGATTCGTTCACCTGCTCTTTCTGCAAAATGAGGAAATAGCGTGAGAAGAGGCGCTCGAATTCCTCGCGTCGATATTGATCGAAAATGTCCTCACGGCGGCGGAGCAGTTTCTGTACCTGCGAATCCTTCTTCGGGACGAATTCAATGATCAGGTACTTCCCCAGATCGTAGAAAAACTCTGCCAGGTCTTCCAGGGGGACGTTGTTCGAGATGGCCAGATGATGAATTAACGCCAGCGCCAGGACGAGGTCGGCCGGCCCACGCTCAACCAGCGAATGGCGTTCACGGTGATGCCATCCCATCGCCGGGCTTGGGTTGGTCAGGTCAAGCACCAGGGGCAACAGATTGCGTTCCTTCGCCCTTTTCACCTGACGGTAATTCCGCTCCACAGCCGCCGCATCCACATCAAAGGCCACAGTGTACGCGCCACGCTCACTCGCCAGACGACTGAACACCCCCGTATTCGCCCCCAGGTCCCATACCAGAGAAGGCTTTACCATCTCGACCCATCGAGCAACGAGGTGTTTCTTGTGTTCAAAAGCGGAGACGGTGTAGTTCGTCCGATCATAGTAATCGCTCCATTCACTCTCCCCCGGCTTCCACCTCAGACCTCGCAAAGCAGATCGCAAACTCTCGATCAGGTTCAAGAGGCTTTGCCTGCTCATCTTCCCTTGCAGGCGAGCACGATCGACATCCTTATCAGCATAGCGGCGCTGAGCGCCAGCGTGGAGATGAATATGAGCCAGCAGACCAAAGCGAAGGTACGTACGCCTGGGTAACAGGCGGCTGGCCAGGTCCAGAGGCACGCCGTCAATGTATATCCGCAGCAACTGTCCAAGTCGCACATCACGATAGGCCATCAACGCCAGGGGCGCCAAAAAGTGCTGGCAGAACTGCCGATAGGCCACCCAGGGTTCTCCCTCGCGGTATACCTCAAACGAGAGCGTATCAATCAACATCGGTCTGCCGTGCACGAACTGGACGTTGTAGGCGCTGGCATCTTTGAGCGACATCCCGGCCCGCAGGGCGCTCTTCTGCACCGTCAACGTGAGACGCGCCGCATCACGCAACTGGCCAAACGTCCACTCGTACGGGTATGAGACGAACGGGATACGTTCCGGGCGAATGACCTTATACGCCCTTGAAGCGTCCATCGGTTCGACATCGACCTCGGTGTGTGGGACCAGGAACCCGGCCTTCACGAGGCGCTCATAAAGACCGGATTCCATCAAGCGGTCATAGTCGCGCGCATAGGCGCGATTCACCTGTCGGTATAAGATACCATCACGGATGAACAGGAATCCGCTGGGGTCACGGAACGAGGCGCCCAGTCGTCCCTGTCTCATATCTCCTCATCCAGTTCGTCGTCCCCCTCTTCGTCCGCCGGGGAACGTCTGAACAACCCCTTGACCTTCGACCACGATGCCCGCAACGCCAGGCCAACCCCGAGCAACGCCGCCAGCAATAACTGCAACAAAAAACTTCCCGAGCCGGGGTCGAGATAAGCAGCCCGATCGCCCAGCATGGAAAGAAGAGCACCGGACAGATGAAACATAGTGCCTCCTTACATATCCTTACGGTGTGGGCTCCACGGCAATCTCCTCCAAGGGGAAGACTTCCTCACAGGCAGTACACCGCGCCTGCTTCTTGTTTGCCACAACCAGCAGCCCACCACAAGAGGGACAGGGATTTGGCAGAGGGCGTTTCCAGGAGGTGAAATCACACTCCGGATAGTTCGCACAACCGTAGAACACACGTCCCTTGCGCGTTCTGCGTTCCACCAGGTCACCACCATCCTTGGGACAGGCAACGCCGATTTTCTCCAGCCAGGGTTCGGTATAGCGGCACTCAGGGAAGCCACTGCAAGAGATGAATTTGCCGTAGCGCCCATATCGGATGACCAGGTCTTTGCCACATTGGGGGCAGGCACGTCCAATGGGCTCGGGATCCTTCTTGCGAACGGGCATTTCCTTGCGCGCCTTCTCCACCTGCCTGGCAAAGGGCCCGTAGAACTCCCTTAGTGCCTCCACCCATTCCTTCTTTCCAGAAGCGATTTCATCCAGATCGGACTCCATGCGTGCCGTAAAACCGACATCCATGATATTGGGGAAATGTTGAACAAGCAAATCGCACACCAGGATGCCGGTTTCGGTCGGCACCAAACGGCGGTCCACCCGTTCGACATAGCCACGCTGCTGAAGGGTAGAGAGGATTGGAGCATAGGTGGAAGGGCGACCAATGCCGTTTTCTTCCAATGTACGCACCAGCGAGGCTTCGCTATAACGCGGTGGGGGCTGGGTAAAGTGTTGCTCCGGGATCAGGCGCACCAGATGTTGTTTTTGCCCTTCAGCAATACCCACCGGGACGCGCACATTTTCCTCTTCTTTCTGGTCTTCGTCGCGGCTTTCCTCGTAAACGATAAGGAAACCGGGGAAACGAACCACAGAGCCGGACGCTCGCAGCAGATAACGGTGAGAAGCGCTCTCGCCGGTCACCTCCACACGTAGCGTATCGTACAAGGCCGGCGTCATTTGGGATGCGACAAAACGCTGCCAGATCAGGCGATACAGTTTGTACTGCGCCGGTTCAAGATACGGCTTGATTTTCTCCGGTTCGCGCAGCACCGAGGTCGGGCGGATGGCTTCGTGGGCCTCTTGCGCACCGCGAGCAGAGGTGCGGTACGTCGGCGGTTTCTCAGGAACGAAATCCGCGCCATAGCGCTGGGCGATGTATTCGCGGGCCTCTTTCTGTGCCAGTTCCGAGACGTTGGTTGAATCGGTGCGCATGTAGGTAATCAGACCGGTTGCCCCGCCTTCGCCCAGGTCTACACCCTCATAGAGGGATTGAGCGAGGGCCATAGTGCGCTTGGCCGTGAAACCGAGTTTGCGCGAGGCCTCCTGTTGTAGCGTGGATGTGATAAAGGGCGCGGACGGTTTGCGGCGACGTTGACCGCGCTTTACGGCTGTCACCGTGTACGCCGCCTCTTCCATGTCCGCCAGGATGGGCTTAACCGTCTCTTCATTGGGCAGAGAGGGCTCCTCGCCATCTATTTGAACGAGTTTGGCGACGAACGTTTCTTTCATGCCCTCAGGTCGCAACTCGGCGGCGATAGTCCAATACTCTGTAGGGACAAAGGCCTCGATCTCCCGTTCCCGTTCCACGATCAATCGAAGCGCCACAGATTGCACGCGGCCAGCGGAGAGACGGCTACGCACCTTCTCCCATAAAATCGGACTGATACTATAGCCCACCAGACGATCCAGGATACGGCGCGCCTGTTGGGCATTGACCAGGTCCATGTTGATATCGCGCGGATGCGAGAAAGCAGCCTCGATAGCCGGTCGAGTGATCTCGTGGAAGACGACACGGCGGGCAATCTTCGGGTCAATTTCGGCAGCCTCCATCAGGTGCCAGGCAATGGCCTCGCCCTCGCGATCGGGGTCAGTAGCCAGGTACAC
>RFJH01000347.1 GCA_003694975.1 Anaerolineae bacterium
ACTCTCGTCCCGCCGACCAACACCCCATCCCCGACCGCAACCACCCCTCCGCCTCCCACGGCCACCTTCACCCCCCTCATCACCGATACTCCCACTGCGACCCCCATCGGTGGTCTCCCCACCGCCCAGCCTGACGCAACGCCGCCTGCCGACACTTCGTCACCCTCTCTCATCATAGATACCCCGCCACCGAGCATTCCCCAAACCCCCCTGGTGCTCAACAACAGGTCTAAGGCGCCGGTTTCCCTGACGCTCTACGGCACCACGTCGCCCCACGAATACAGCGTGTATTACGAGTACGATTTCACCGGCACCCTGACAGTCACCATCCCAACAGGGACATACCGCTACGTGGCCTGGGTTGGTGGAAAGAAATTCACCGGCTCGTTCACTCTTAAATCTCACAAATTGACCCTGTCTTTCTACAAAGACAAGGTTAGCATACACTAAACCAGTTCAGGTGATAAATAATGAAACGTTTACCAATTGTTATCCTCCTTGCCTTGAGCATCCTCCTCAGCGCCTGTGGCGCAGAGGCCACACCAACGGTGGACATGGCAGCAATCCAGAACACCGCGGTCGCCATGGCCTGGACGATGGCCGCGCAAACCGCGGCTGCCGTGCCAACGAACACGCCCGTTCCTCCGACGCCTACGTTCACGCCAACGCCAGCAGCAACGCCCACGCCACTCTTTACTCCAACCCCTCTACCCACCAGCACCAGGGACACCTCAAGCAACCCCTGCCTGCAACCTCTAACTCACTGGACGGGAGCCGAGGCCAGAGTAAGCATCCAAAACGAAACCGGCGGAAACGTGACCCTTTCCCTCTGCCTCTACGGAGGCAACGCGAAGGGCTATCAAGGTTCGGTAAGCACATCCTTCGGCAAGGGCGGTACCGGCCTGACACTTCCTCTGGGTTGCTACTCAGCCTACGCCTGGGTGAACACATCAAAGAAGCAATACACCACCCAGGGCTACGCCCTGTGCATGAACAACCCGGATAAATGGATTATCATCGTTAAACAAGGAGGCATCGTCCTGAAAGCGCCATAAGGCGAGAAGAAGCAAGCAAGGCAAGAGGCGCGCCCTCGGCGAGGGCGCGCCCTGCTTTAGCCCACGTCTTCACTCGCTCACACGTTCGATGTGGGCACCCAGGGCGCGCAGTTTCTCGTCTACGCGCTCATAGCCCCGGTCAATCTGCCCTACATTACGGATGACGGATTCGCCACGCGCCGCCAGAGCGGCCAGAAGCAGTGCCATGCCGGCGCGGATATCCGGGCTTTCCACCTTCTCCCCATAAAGAGGAGTGGGACCCTGAACGATGCAACGATAAGGATCACAAAGGATGATGCGCGCCCCCATGCCGACCAGTTTATCCGTGAAATACATCCGTCCGGAATACATCCAATCATGGAACATCACCGTCCCCTCAGACTGGGTGGCAACGGTAATGGCAATACTGATCAGGTCGGTGGGGAAAGCCGGCCAGACGTTTGTCTTAATTTCCGGAATAGCGCCGTCGTGATCGGGGATGATGCGTAACGGTTGTTCGGCGGAGACCAGCAGGTCATCGCCGTCCACCTCCCATTCCACCCCCAGGCGGCGCATGACCATACGAATCATATTCAGATACTGCACGCCGGCGTTGCGTACGCGCACCTCACCACGGGTCACCGCCGCTGCGCCGACGAAACTGATAACCTCCAGATAATCCGCCCCTATCGTGAATTCACCGCCGTGTAAAGCGGGTACTCCCTCGATACGCAACGTGTTGGTGCCAATGTTCTCGATGCGTGCCCCCAGAGCATTCAAGAAATGGCATAGTTGCTGCACGTGCGGCTCCGAGGCCGCGTTGCGCAAGATCGTCGTGCCGCGCGCCGTCACGGCGGCCATGATGGCATTCTCGGTAGCGGTCACGCTGGCTTCGTCCAGAAGAATATCCGCTCCCTGAAGACGGGATGCCCGGAAATAAAACCTGCGGTCGTAATCCACCTGCGCGCCCAGCGCTCGCAGCGCCAGGATATGTGTATCCACGCGGCGACGCCCGATGACGTCCCCCCCCGGCGGCGGGAGTTGCAAATTACCGGCGCGCGCCGTCATCGGGCCGGCGACCAGGATGGAGGCTCGAATGCGCCGACACAGGTCGGGGTCTATGTCCGTAGGGCGCACCGAGCGAGTCACAATACGCCACGATTTCTCCCCCACCTCGGTCACATCGGCACCCAGACTCTCGATCAGGCGACGCATGTCATACACATCGCGTATCTGAGGAACATTGTGCAGCACCACCGGCTCGTCGGTCAACAACGAAGCCGCCAGCAACGGCAACGCCGCGTTCTTATTTCCTCCCGGCACGACCTCGCCCTTAAGAGGGATGCCTCCTTGCACGATGAATTTCTCCATAGCACCTCACCGGTTTTCGCTGCGGGCGAACATTACAGGTTGCTTACAAAACTCAAGACCATCGGACGAAGACTGTATAATCTTATCAAATGAACGCGTCTCTCACAATCCCCATCGTCCTTGGCTGGCTGGCGGGGTGGCTGGTGAATTACCTGGCCGATGTCTTGCCGCGCACGCGGCGACTCACCCCGCCCCAATGCGCAAAGTGTGGAACACCCCTCTCGCCATCAACCTACCTGTTCTTTCGACCGTGCCCATCCTGTGGCGCGCCACGTCCGCGGCGAGGGATGATCGTGCAAATCGCCCTGATTCTCCTCTTTTTGTGGGTTTGGCTGACCACTCCCAGGCTGGGGTTCTGGGTCAGTGCCATCCTTCTCACTTATTTCACCCTGGTGACGGTGATGGACCTGGAACACCGCGTCGTCATGCATCCGGTCAGCCTGGCAGGCGCCATGCTGGGGCTTGGCATCGGGACGTGGGCGCATGGGCTGGTCAGCACACTGATCGGCGGCATAGCAGGGTTCGGCATCATGCTGGTATTCTATTACGGCGGTGTCTGGTTCGCCCGCTACCTGGCAAAACGCCGCGGACAAAGCACCTCGGAGACCGGCATCGGCTTTGGAGACGTCAACCTCTCCGGCGTGCTCGGCCTGATGCTGGGCTGGCCCGGCATCCTGGCCGGAATGACCCTCGGCATCCTCCTGGCCGGCGCGTTCAGCATCATCCTTCTCATCATCGTCCTGATCGCCCGTCGCTACCAACACTTCCTCACCTTTCCCTACGCCCCCTTCTTGGTCCTGGGAGCAGCCCTCATACTCTTTTAATATCCTGGTACCAACGTAGGATTGGCGAGGTCTATGGCGAGAGTAGAATATAAAAAGAAGCAGAAGGTGTCTATGCGTCTCGTTCGTTTCGTGCGAACTCTTCTTCGCAACCGAAAAACAAAAGCGGGCTCATCCGCTGCCACTCGCAGAGCACAAAGCCTGGTCGAGTTTGCCGTCTTTTTGCCCATCTTCATCATGCTGGTCTCCGGCATCACAGAATTCGGCTTCATGTTGAATTACTACCTCACCCTATTGGACGGCACGCGCGAATCGGCCCGCCTCTTCAGCAACTTCACACCCTTTGAAGAGCCTCCGACAGGACAAAATTGCAACTTTGACGGAGACGCGAACTGCGATAATGAAGCGTTCTATCAAGGCGCTGCTGCTGCCGTCATAGACGCCATCGAACCTCTCGAATTAGACCCGGCCGCGGACGATGTCATCATCTCCGTATTCAGCATCACAGAAGATGGCTCCGTCTCCCGCTTCCCGTCCGATACGGGCGAGTGGCGCTGGTATAACAACCATGCATCGCGGTTGAGCACAGAAGAAATCGCCTCTCGCCTGAACACCAATGCGCCGGCGACGGGCGCCCTTCTTGTTGAAGTCTTCTACGATTACCATCAGGTACTGAAACTGCCCTGGCTGCTTGTCTTCGTTTCCGATCCCGTCACCCTGCACGCGTACAGCATCATGCCCCTTTCAGCAGCCGAGCCGACCCCCACCCCCATGAGTCCCTAGAGGAGTACGTACATGGTCACCAACGGCTCAGAACACATTCCCCAGAGAAAAATGCCCATCCTGATGCATAGAAAGGAACGCGGCCAGGCCCTCATCCTTATTGCGGCGGCCATTGTGGGGATTCTGGCCATCGTGGGGCTGCTCGTGGATGGTGGCATTCTCTACGTGGAGCATGGGCGGCTGCGCAGAGCGGTGGATGCGGCCGCTATCTCTGCCGCCAATCAGTTCCGCGAGGGCTACACCATTGACCAACTCACCGCCGCAGCGACCGAATTTCTGCAACTCAATCAGACCGACATTATCAACGTCACGGTAGATACCTGCGATACCGACTCCACCCTCTGCACCAATCCCAGGCGCAAGATTGTGCGTGTGACCGCCTCGCGGCGGGTGAAATTCGGCTTCCTGCCCGTCATCGGGATCCGTGATACGGTCATCTCCGCCTCCGCCGAATCCGAGGCCGCATCCGTGGACGTCGTCCTCGTACTGGACGCTTCCGCCTCCATGGCCTATGAGGGCGGCGGCTCCCCCAATCGCGCCGACGACCCCGCCGATGATCCCTCTCAGTGCAATCCAACGGACACCTGTCAGCCGTTCCGACGCATCAAAGATGTGGCCATCGAGTTCGTCAATCAACTCTACTTCCCCTACGACCGCGTCGCCCTGGTGACCTTCGACCACGACCCCCACCTGCAACTGCCTCTGGAAGCCGATGAGACGGCGGTGAAAGCCGTCATCAACAACACAGGGGTCTTTCAACCGCCTGTCTGCCCTACTGCACACGGTCTCTGTCGCAACTATGATGCCAACAACAACTTCATCGGCTTCGAGTGCCCCATCTTCCGCGACACCGGCGACCCCTCCTCCTCCCCACCCACCAACATCG
>RFJH01000348.1 GCA_003694975.1 Anaerolineae bacterium
ATCGAGGAGGACGCCGTCGTCGAACGCGCCATCCTGGATAAGCGCGTGCGCGTGGGGAAAGGGGCACGCCTCGGCGGCGGCGCAGGGGAGAAAGAAATCCGTCTGACACTGGTCGGCAAGAACGCCACGCTGCCGCCCGGCCTGGTGGTCGAGGCGGGGGCGGTCATCGAGCCGGATGTCGCCCCGTCCGACTTCGCCGCGGGAGTCGTCCGGGCCGGGGAAACGGTTCGGGCGCAGGAGAGACGCTGATGTTCGAGCGCGCCTCGGGCGTCCTCCTCCATCCGACCAGCCTGCCCGGTCCCTACGGCGTCGGCGACCTCGGCCCCCAGGCCTACCGCTGGGTGGACTTCCTCGCCGGGAGTGGCTGCGCGCTCTGGCAGGTGCTCCCCCTCGGCCCCACCGGTTACGGCGACTCCCCCTACCAGTGTTTCTCGGCCTTCGCGGGCAACCCCTACCTCATCAGCCCGCGCCTTCTCATGCAAGACGGCCTGCTGCGCGAGGACGACCTGGGCGGGCCGCCCGATTTCCCTGCGGACTTCGTGGACTACGGTCGGGTCATCCCCTGGAAGCAAGGCCTCCTGGAACGCGCCTTCGACCGTTTCACCCATCACACCCCTCGTTCTGTGAAAGAAGACTTCGACGCCTTCCGCGCCGCGCACGCCCCCTGGCTGGACGACTACGCCCTCTTCATGGCCTTGAAAGAAGCGCACGGCGGATCGCCCTGGGACCGCTGGCCGGACCCCGTTCGCCGCCGCGACCCCTCCGCCCTGAGCCGGGCGCGCCGTTCTCTTTCCTCTTGCATCGAGCGGTTTGCGTTTGAACAGTTCCTGTTCTTTCGTCAGTGGGCTGCTCTGAAGGACTACGCCTCGACGCGCGGCGTGCGCATCATCGGCGATATCCCCATCTTCGTCGCCTACGATAGCGCCGATGTCTGGGCGCATCCGGAGTTGTTCTGCCTGGATGGGGATGGCCGCCCGACCCACGTGGCCGGAGTCCCGCCGGATTACTTCTCGCCGACGGGACAGTTGTGGGGCAACCCCCTCTACCGCTGGGAGGCCCACCGCGAAGAAGGGTACGCCTGGTGGCTGGCGCGCTTTCAGACCATCCTGTCGCTGGTGGACATCGTGCGCCTGGACCACTTCCGGGGGTTCGTCGGTTACTGGGAGATCCCGGCGGGGTCGCCCACCGCCGAGCACGGACGCTGGGCTCCCGGCCCCGGCGCGGACCTCTTCCTCGCGCTGGAGCAGGCGCTTCGTGAGGCCGGGAAGATCCCCGAAGGCGCTCCTCTCCCCCTCATCGCCGAAGACCTGGGGGTCATCACGCCGGAGGTCGTTGCGCTGCGAGAACGTTTTCACCTGCCCGGTATGAAGATTCTGCAATTCGCCTTCAGCGGCCCGGAGAATCCCTTCCTGCCACATCACTATCCCCGTGAGTGCGTCGTCTATACCGGCACGCACGATAACGATACCACCGTCGGCTGGTACGAGAGCGCGCCGCCGCAGGAGCGCGAGTTCGCCCTGCGCTATCTGGGGCGGGGGGACCTCACGGCACAGGAGTTCACCTGGGAGTTGATTCGCCTGGCCTGGGCTTCGGTGGCCGTCTTCGCCATCGTCCCCATGCAAGACCTGCTCACCCTGGGGACGGAGGCGCGCATGAACTACCCCAGCCGTCCCTCCGGCAACTGGCGCTGGCGGATGGGGGAGGGCGCTCTTGCGGAGTCTCTATCCCACCGCTTGCACGAATTGAATCACCTCTACGCGCGCACTCCCTGAGTTTCGTCCCCCCCTACACCGCCGCGCCGCGTCCCTCGCTGTGCTCGCTCCGCTCGGCGAGTGGAATGGTTCACCTTTGACGAGTTTTGCGTGCTCACGCGTAGGGCGTAAGGTCTGCGCGCCTTGCCCCATCCTCAAGATGATAAAATATCCGCATCATCCCAGGCCACTGCTGACGAAGGACCAACCATGACCACCGATTTGCAATCCCGCTCCATCAACACCCTCCGTTTCCTCGCCGCCGATATGGTGCAACAGGCCAATTCCGGTCATCCCGGACTGCCGATGGGCGCCGCGGCGATGGCCTATACCCTCTGGACGCGTCATCTGCGCCACAACCCCCGGAACCCGCGCTGGCCCGACCGCGACCGCTTCATCCTCTCCGGCGGACACGGCTCGGCCCTCCTGTACGCGTTGCTCTATCTCACGGGCTACGACCTCCCCCTCGAGGAACTGAAGCGCTTCCGTCAGTGGGGCAGCCGCACGCCCGGTCATCCCGAATACGGCCTGACCCCCGGCGTGGAAGTGACCACCGGCCCGCTGGGACAGGGTTTCGCCAACGGCGTGGGATTCGCCATCGCCGAAGCGCACCTCGCCGCGCTCTTCAACCGTCCCGGCCATGAGATTGTGGATCACTACACCTACGCCCTCGTCACCGACGGCGACCTGATGGAAGGCGTGGCCTCCGAGGCCGCTTCCCTGGCCGGTCATCTGCGCCTGGGCAAACTGATTTACCTCTACGACGACAACCACATCTCGATTGACGGCCCCACCGACCTGGCCTTCACCGAAGACCGCGCCGCGCGCTTCGAGGCCTACGGCTGGCACGTCCAGCGCGTCGCGGACGGCAACGACGTGGAGGCGATAGACGCCGCCATCCGCGCCGCGAAAGCCGACCCGCGCCCCTCGATCATCATGTGCCGCACGATCATCGGCTACGGCGCGCCGCACAAGCAGAACACCGCCGGGGTGCACGGGGCGCCGTTGGGCGAGGAGGAACTCGCCGCCGCGAAGGAGAACCTGGGCTGGCCGGTCGAGCCGCGCTTCTACGTCCCCGAAGACGTTCTGGCCTTCTTCCGCCAGGCCGTGACGCGCGGCGAGGAGGCCGAAGGCGCGTGGCGGGAGCGTTTCGAGTCCTATCGCGCCGCCTACCCCGACCTGGCCGCCGAATTCGAGCGCCGCATGGCGGGCGAACTGCCCCCCGACTGGGCTTCCGCTCTCCCGAAGTTCCAACCTGGCGAGAAAGCGCTCGCCACGCGTGCCGCTTCGGGCCTCGTCCTGAACGCCCTTGCACCAGCCCTCCCCGAACTCCTCGGCGGCTCGGCAGACCTGACCCCCTCGAACAAGACCTGGCTGAAGGGTTACGAGGCGTTCTCCGCCGAGACCCCCGCCGGGCGTAACTTCCACTTCGGCGTGCGCGAGCACGCCA
>RFJH01000349.1 GCA_003694975.1 Anaerolineae bacterium
ATCAAGATGGTCGAGCCGATTCGCCTGATCCCCCGCCCGGAGCGGGAGGCCAGGTTGAAGGAGGCCGGCTACAATATCTTCGGCCTGCGAGCGCAGGATATTTACATTGACCTGCTGACCGATTCCGGCACCGGCGCGATGAGCCAGGAACAATGGTCGGCGCTCATGCTGGGAGATGAATCCTACGCCGGAGCGCGTTCCTATCAGCGACTGGCGGAAGCCGTGGAAGAGATTTTCGGCTTCCGCTATTTCGTCCCTACGCACCAGGGGCGCGCCGCGGAGAACATCCTCAGCGCCGTCCTGGTGAAACCGGGGCAATACGTCCCCTCGAACATGCACTTCGACACCACGGACGCGAACATCCGCGCCCGCGGCGGTCGTCCCACGAACCTGGTGATTGACGAGGCCTTCGACCCGGCGAACCCCCACCCCTTCAAAGGCAACATGGACATCGCCAAACTGCGCGCCTTCATCCAGGAGGTGGGACCGGAGAACATCCCCTTCGGCATGATCACCGTCACGAACAACGCCGGCGGCGGACAGCCGGTCTCGATGGCGAACCTGCGCGCCGTTGCCGAGACGTATCACGAGTTCGGCATCCCCTTCTACATTGACGCCTGTCGCTTCGCCGAGAACGCCTACTTCATCAAATTGCGCGAGGAGGGCTACGCCGACAAGACGCCGCTGGAAATCGCCCGCGAAATGTTCTCCCTGGCAGACGGGATGACCATGTCCGCCAAGAAGGACGCCATCGTCAACATCGGCGGTCTCCTATGCACGAACGACGAGGCGGTCTTCCAGAGCATCAAGAACGAACTCATTCTGCGCGAGGGTTTCCCCACCTACGGCGGCCTGGCCGGGCGCGACCTGGACGCCATGGCCGTCGGTCTGCGCGAGGGGCTGGACGAGGCCTATCTGGCGTACCGCCTGAATCAGACGGCCTACCTCTCCGAGCGCATCAAGGAGGTCGGTATCGGCATCATCGAGCCGCCGGGCGGACACGCCGTCTACATAGACGCCGGCGCGCTCCTGCCGCACATCCCGCACGCCGAATTCCCCGGCCAGGCGTTGACCGTCGAACTCTATCGTGAAGGCGGGATTCGCGGCGTGGAGATCGGGTCGGTCATGTTCGCCCACGAGGACCCGGAGACCGGCGAAATGGTCTATCCGAAACTGGAACTCGTGCGGCTCGCCCTCCCCCGCCGCGTCTACACCCAGAGTCACCTCGATTACGTCGCCGAGACTCTGGCGAAGATCGCCGAGCGCGCCGATCAGATTCGCGGCTACCGCTTCACCTACGCCCCGAAATATTTGAAGCACTTCACGGCGCGCTTTGAGCCGCTGTAGAAGGCCTTTTAGACGGGCTTACCCCCTGGCGAGTGGCTAATACAGAAATTACAGGCTTTTCAATGAGTTGGAAAGCCCTGAGAAATCGCGCCACCGTTGCGTAATCCGTTCCTGAATGTCAGATGCCAATGGTTTCTGCGCTCAAATCCACCGCTTCTCGCTGCACATTCTGATACAGGGAAAATCCTTGCAACTCTTCCCACCGCTTCCGCCCAATGACTCGCGGGCTGAGTAGTACGTCATATTCCAGTGACAGACGGGCCGCCCGCCGCAATATCTCCCGCCGGACTTGCCGATCTTCCTCCTTCAAAATCACCAACACATCAATATCCGAGTCGCGTTCGCTATCTCCCCTGGCCTTTGAGCCGAACAACGCAACACGCTCCACCGCCCCCAAGGTCGCTTTGTGCAGATAGGCGACGAATTCTTGCAACGCTCGCCGTTCTTGAGGGGATAGTCTTGTTTTCAACGCAACCAATTCTTTTTCCGTAGCCATGCCTTTACCGTGTCAACGAAATGGCGGGCTTGACGCACATCGATTTCTGCATCTTCTCTTGACACCGCCGAGAGTATCTCGTAATCGCCTTCGTGGCGATCTTCCATAACCTGTCCATAAATTTCGCTCAGTTCTTGCGGTAGCAGGCCGGGTTTGATGAAATGCTGGCGGAAGGCTGCCAGTGTGCCGCTATGCTTACTGCGGGTCAGTTTCTTAGTGGCCAGTAATGCATTGGCTGCATAGAAAATTGCATAGTACGCTCGATTGATAGCCGCCGCATAGAAATCGTTATCCAGATCGAGGCGGGCGACTTCCAATGTCTCTTCAGCGTGCTCAATGTATAGCGCTACTTCTTTCAGGGTAGCCTCGTCCATAATTCAAATTATACCCTTTGATCATCTCCGCATACGCGTCTGAGAGCGACGAGTGCACGAAGAAGTTCTCAAAAACGCTTTTCAGACATTGGGGACGCTTCTTGTTTTGCCACATTGCCCGACGATCAATTGCCGGGCTGCCGTTGTCAAGGCGGCTTACCCTCAGGGGTGCTTCGCGAAATCCGCCTTAGTCCGCTTCGGCGTACTCGCTCACAGGTCTTCTCCTTCGCGTAGGATAATTTCCTGCAACCTCTTCGGGGCTTCTTCGAAAGCGATCAAATCAACCGAGATCGTGGGAT
>RFJH01000350.1 GCA_003694975.1 Anaerolineae bacterium
GAAGACCTGCGTCTCGTTGCGGAGGAGGAATAAAGCATGAACGGAAACGGCTATCTCTCGGGATCGAATCTGGAACGCGTCCTGCGCGCGGGTCACTTCGCCGTCACCGCCGAACTCGGCCCCCCGCAAAGCGCCGACGCGGAAGTCATCCGCAAGAAAGCCGCCCTCCTGAAAGGCTATTGCGACGCGGTCAACATCACCGATAATCAGACCGCCATCGTGCGCATGTCCAGCATCGGCTCGGCGGCCATCGTGCTGCAAGAGGGGCTGGAGCCGGTCATCCAGATGACCTGCCGCGACCGCAACCGCCTCGCCATGCAAAGCGATCTCCTGGGAGCCTATGCCATCGGCATCCGCAACATCCTGTGCCTGAGCGGCGACCATCAAACCTTCGGCAACCACCCCGGTTCCAAAAACGTCTTCGACATGGATTCTATCCAGATGGTGAAGATGGTGACGGATATGCGCGATCGGCGCGTCTTCCAGAACGGCGAGGAGATCAAGGGGCAGGAGCCGCGTTTCTTCGTCGGCGCGGCGGCGTCTCCCTTTGCCCACCCTCTGGAATTTCGCCCTTACCGTCTGGCGAAGAAAGTCAAGGCCGGCGCGAACTTCATCCAGACGCAACTGATCTACGATATCGAGGCCTTCGCCAAGTTCATGGAGAAGGTGCGCGAATTAGGCCTTCACGAGCAGACGTACATTCTGGCCGGCGTCGGGCCGTTGAAAAGCCCGGGCATGGCGCGCTACATGCGAGATAACGTGCCGGGCATCCTGGTTCCCGACGAGATCATCGAGCGGATGAAGAAAGCCGGCGCGCCCTGGGCGGGAAAGAAAAAAGACGAACTGACCAAAGAGGAGAAGAAAGCCCGCTCGAAAGCCTGGCGCGAGGAAGGCATCAAAGTCTGCATCGACCTCATCAAGCAGTTGAGAGAGATCGAAGGCGTGGCCGGCGTGCACATCATGGCCATCGAATGGGAGGAGGCCGTCAAGCCGATTGTGGAGGGGGCGGGGTTGTACCCGCGTCCGAAGGTCCCCGCGCCGGAACCCCAGGCCGCTTGAGCGTCGCGAGCGGGCGTCCTACCCCACAGGAGCAATGGTATGAGCGAAACGCAACCGATCACAATCAACCCGGCCCTGGCGCAACGCGTCCAGGAAGAACTGGGACAAAACGTTTACCTGTGTTACCAGTGCGTGAAATGCACCAGCGGGTGCCCGCTGGCGGAGTACTTCGACTGGCAGCCCAATCAGATCATGCGCGCCCTCCAACTGGGACAGGAAGACATCGCTCTCCAGGCGAAGACGCCCTGGCTATGCGCAGCCTGCCAGACGTGCACCACGCGCTGCCCCCAGGGGTTGGACATCACCGCCATTATGGCCTTCCTCACCCGAGAAGCGTTGCAGCGCGGCATCTCCCCCCCTGTCAGCGAGGTGCACATCGCCAATCAGGCCTTCGAGCGCGAGGTGCGCCTGTGGGGCCGCACGTATGAACTGGGGTTGATGGCAGAATTGAAATTGCGCACCGGCAACCTGACAGACGACCTGGACCTGGGCTTCCGCCTGGTCACCCGCAACAAGTTGCCCATTCTACCCGAACCGGTGCGCCCCCCAAAGAAGGTACGCCCGGTTGCCGGGGCGCGAGAGGCCGTCGGCTACTATCCCGGCTGTTCTCTGCACTCCACCGCCAGAGAACTCGATATCTCCACACGCGCCGTCTGCGAGGCGCTGGGGATCCACCTGGTCGAGCCGCGCGGTTGGGTCTGCTGTGGAAGTACGCCCATCCACCGCTCCGACCCAAAGTACGCCCTGCGCCTGCCAATGGAGAATCTGCGCCTGATCGAGCAGAGCGGCCTGGAAGAAGTGATGATGCCCTGCGCCGCTTGCTACAATCACCACAAGGCCGCCCTTTACGAGATCCGTCACCTCGACGGACGCAGGGCCGAGGTCGAGAAAGCGATGGGGTACACGTACCAGGACACGGTCCGCGTGCGCGCTCTGCACGAGACCATCTTTCATCGCGTTGGGCCAGAGGGGTTGGCCGGGCGCGTGAAGCGTCCGCTAAAGGGCGTCAAAGTGGTCTGCTACTACGGCTGCCTCCTGACGCGCCCGCCACAGGTGACCGGCGCCGAGCACCCCGAAAACCCCACCGAGATGGACGTCATGATGGAGGCCCTGGGTGCGGAGGTGGTGGACTGGTCGTATAAGACCACCTGCTGCGGCGCGACCCATTCCCTGACGCGCCCCGATATCGCCCGTGACCTGAGCCAGAATCTGCTCGCCGAGGCACGCAAGGCCGGTGCGGAGGCGATGGTCGTCGCCTGCCCGCTCTGCCACACCAACCTGGACGCACGCCAGACGCAAATGGGAATGGACGATGCCGTGCCGGTGCTGTACTTCACGCAATGGCTCGCCATCGCCCTGGGTCTGCCGGAGAAAGCCGCCGCTCTGGAGAAAAACCTGATCGATCCGCGCCCCTATCTGAGAAGCAAAGGGCTGCTTTAAGCGTGATGAGCACCTCACTACGCCGCATTGTCAAAGAGCGTAGCGGTCAAGACGTGAGCCGCTGCCAGGCCTGCCTGGATTGTGATGTCGCCGTCCCTGATGGGGAACAGGATATCCCTCTGGGCAGTCTGGTACAAATGGTGCTCTACAATGACGAAGAAGTGCTCACCTGCCGCACCCTGTGGTCGGATGAGGTGCTCCGGCAGGCACGGTACGCCTGTCAGCGCGGGCTGAACATCCAGGCCATCATGCTCGCCCTGCGCGAGGAGGCGTGCAAGAGAGGGGTGATGGAACTCCAGGACGAGCGGAAACGGTAATTCAGATCTCGCCGGCGAGCAAAGGAATTGACTATGCGAAGGATCGAACAGGTCGTTGGCGGGGCGATTCTCACCGCCCTGCTATGGCTTTTAACAGGCTGTGGAGCGACGGCGCCCACTCTGGTGTGGAAATCCGATACGCACGCCCCAATCTGGAACACACCAATCGCAGATGAAGGCCGGGTATACATCGGCAACCAGGAGGGGGTTTATGCTTTGCAAAGCGAAACCGGTGAGATGGTATGGGACATCCGCTTTGGTCCCGGAAAGTGGACATACGCGTCGCCCACGTCCATGACGGGGGGAGTGCTGTATTTTGGTGTTCGCCACGACCATCACCTGTACGGTGCAGATAGCCAGACCGGAAACATCCTCTTGCAAATGGAGTTGGGCGAAAACGAAATCATCTTGCCACCGCTCGCTGTGAACACGGTTGTGTACTTCGCCACTAACGACGGGGCTCTCCACGCCCTGGACACAAAAAGTCGGGAGATAAAATGGGAAGCCGCCCTCGGCCTATCGGCAAATTCGGGTCTCGGCATCGCCGACGAGACCGTGTACGCCGCAGGAACCTGGGATGGCTTCCTCCACGCTCTCAACGCGCAAACGGGAGAGCAGCACTGGCGCTTTGCAACGAATGCGCAAGGCGCGTCAAGGCCGGTCATCGCGGAAGGTACGGTCTATTTCGGGAGCGGCGACGGGAGCCTATACGCTGTCGATGCCAGGACGGGAGAAGAAAAATGGCGCTTTCAGAGTGGAGGGCCTGTAGATGGCCTGGCATACGCGGATGGCCTCGTCTACATCTGCAGTGAGGACAACGCCCTTTATGCGATCAACGGCGAGACAGGTGAACAAACATGGCGCTTCGACACGGGGGCCAAAGTGGTGACGGATCCCCTGGTCGTGAACGGGACGGTTTACGTCGGAAACCTGGACGGCCATCTGTACGCCGTGAACGCCGGGACGGGGAAAAGAATCTGGGAGTTTTCCACAGGAGGGGCCATCAATTCATCGCCGGTGGAAAGAAA
>RFJH01000062.1 GCA_003694975.1 Anaerolineae bacterium
GCTGCGGACGCGATTGACCGCCTGCGAGAGTTGGGGCTGGACGATGGGCAGATGAACGTGATTTCCGGTATCCCCGTGACCGAGGCGATGCTCGGACGCCCTCGCCAGTGGACGAACGTGCCGCGCCTGGCGTTGGGCGGCGCAGTCACGGGATTCCTGATCGGCATGGCCCTGGCTTATGGGACGCCGATGCTGTACCCGATCCAGGTGGGGCGTCAGTCCCTTTTTGCCGGCGGGCCGGCCATTGTGGTGCTTTTCGAGATGACCATGCTGGGCATGTTGATCGCGACGTTCCTGGGCGTGTTCCTGGATAGTCGTTTCCCTTCTTACCGACCGATGGAATACGTGCCGGAAATCAGCGATGGGAAGATTGCCGTTCTCTTCAATTGCCCGGTAGAACAGGAACAGACATTCATCGAGGCGATGACCGCTCTGGGTGCAGAGACGGTCAAGCCTGCGGAGGCACAGCAACTATGAGTCTAACGAAACGCTTGTTGATCCTGGGTGCTGTTGTGGCGTTGTTCCTGGGGGGAGGGCTGTTTTTCACCATGGATGTAATCAAGTTCGAGTGGCTCTCCTTCATGGAAGTCCAACCCTCCTATCGCCCGATGGAAGAGCCTCTCCCCTTGCCGGCGCGTGCCGTCCCTGTGGAGGGTGCGGCCTATATCCCCGGCATGGGCGCGCCGGTCAATCCGGTGGAGGCGGATGAGGTCTCCCTCACGCGAGGCAAGATGCTCTATGATGTCCACTGCGCGCTCTGTCATGGTGCCGAAGGACGGGGCGATGGTGTGATCGCGGCTTTTCTGCAAGAGCGCAAGCCAGCCGACTTGACCGCCGACTCGGTGCAGACGAAGAGCGATGGGGCGTTGTTCCTGGTCATCAGCAATGGGACGGAGGGAGGCATGCCCGCCCTTAACGAGAATCTGACCGTGCGTGAACGCTGGGACGTGGTCAACTACCTGCGCACGTTGAAGCCTTAGGCGAGGGAATGCTATGCGAGACGATTTCCAGAAAATCCTCTACGGTGTGCTGATCGGTTTTGTCGTCGTCCTGGTGGTGTGGATTGGCTATGTGTACGTGGCTGCCTGTGGATTTTCGCTGGGCTGCGAGCGTGCCGCGGCGGTGGAGCGCACCCCTATCCCCACCCTGCCCGCTGCCACCCTGCCGGCTCCCAAACCTGCGGAAGGGCAGGCTAATCTGACGAAGTGTCGCGTCGCGGCGGCTAACCTGATCGGCGCCTGGGTCTCTGCCGGTTATCCGGAGACGGAACCTTTCCCCTTCACCGATGCCGATGGTGTTGCCTGCCAGGGTACGTTTGCGGAGGATGTGGCGCCTTTGTTCGTCGAGGCCAATCTCTGGTATCCGGGTGCCATCGCCTGTTCGACGTGCCACGGCTCCAACCTGGAAGCCGCTTCTGCGCAACTAGATTTGAGCACCTATAGCGGCATTGTGGCCGGCTCCCGACGTGCTTCAGAGTCGGCTCAGGGGACCGACATTCTGGGCGGCGGCGTGTGGGAAGATTCCATTCTCTATCGGATGCTGGTCGTGGACAAGACCATGCCCTTTGGCCGTCCCCCTGATTCACCGCCGGAGGGACCCGTGATCCCGGCCGGCACCCCACAGGAATGACGAGGGCAAGCGATATGAAAGCCTCCCACAGGCACGAAGCCATCGTGGGAGGCTTTGTTTTGGCGGAGAGGGCGGGATTTGAACCCGCGAACCCTTTCGGGTTACACGCTCTCCAGGCGTGCGCGCTAGGCCAGACTACGCGACCTCTCCGCGTTTCTGCCCTTTGGGCGGGGCGTATTATACCAAAAATGCGCCGGATGGTAAACTGGACAAGAAAAGGCCTTTCAGGTATGATTAGTGCGTTCTGTAACACACGACAGAATCAGCCCCTGTGGAGGCTGTTGGGACGTGATGTTGTTGCTATCGGATACCTTGTCAGGACAAGTGGATAGTTTTTTCCAGCCCGGAGAGGGTTCCCTCGTCCGGGCAGTTGTACTTTCATAATCACGCAAGGACGTGTGATCTTATCTCGGCCTGGAGGCGAAATGACAGACCTGATCAAAGACATCACCGCTGATCTGCAAAAGCAAATTGAAGCCTACCAACCGGAGGTCTCGGTCTCGGATATCGGGACGGTGATCGAGGCCGGTGATGGAATCGCCCGCGTGTCGGGGCTGGCGAATGTCCGTTCGCAGGAACTGGTCCAGTTCCAGAACGGTGTGATGGGCATCGCCTTCAACCTGGAGAAAGACAGCGTGGGCGTGATTATCATGGGCGAGTACGATGAAATCGTTGAGGGGATGACCGTTCGCTCGACGGGGCGCATCGCTTCGGTTCCTGTGGGGGACGAGTTGATCGGGCGCGTGGTCAACGCCCTGGGCGAGCCGATTGACGGCAAAGGCCCGATCCATGCGACGAAGTATCGCCCTATTGAGCGCATCGCGCCGGGTGTGGTGGAACGTCAGGACGTGGATACCCCCGTACAAACGGGTATCAAGGCGATTGACGCCATGATCCCCATTGGGCGTGGCCAGCGCGAGTTGATCATCGGCGACCGGCAAACCGGTAAGACGGCCATCGCTATTGATACGATTATCAACCAGAAAGGCAA
>RFJH01000351.1 GCA_003694975.1 Anaerolineae bacterium
CCCCCATCCCCTCCCCCTTAGGGGGAGGGGAGCCAGGGGTGGGGGAAGGGGTGCTGTATTCATCAGCCAGGCGCCGGGCCAGGCGCGCCGCGGCGCGGTTGATTTCAATCACTTTGTCTTGCAGGCCGTATTCGCGCAGGGTGATGCGGTTCGAGCGGAAGGTGTCGGTTTCGATCACGTCCACCCCGGCTTCGAGAAAGGCGCGATGGACTTTTTCGACGGCCTGCGGATAGGTCAGCACCAGGTAATCGTTGCAGCCGACGTACTGCTCACCGCCAAAGTGCTCGGCGGTGAGATGCATCTTCTGAAGATTGGTGCCCATGGCGCCGTCAAAAATCAGCACGCGCTCTTCGAGGGCATCGAGATAGCGGCGGTTAGTATATTTGCGTTCTTTCATGCGTTTGTTCATCCTTCCCGATAGCAAAAAGCCTCTCTGTGCAGAGAGGCCCAAATGCGTTTTGGCTTTTGGACTCATCTCCCAGACAGTCGTCTGCCGGAATTGGCACCTTCCGCGCGCTCGCGGGGTTGCCGAGGCTTCACAGGGCCGGTCCCTCCGCCTCTCTGGATGAGCATTTGGATTGTGGTGGCGAGTGTAACATAGGGGAGGCAAATTGTCAAATTCGGTGTGAATGTGTGTGGATGGGGTGCGAAATTCATGTATAATAAAAGCATGTTATGGTTCCCTTCCCCATCCCCGCGCATGGACTGGCCTGCCAGGTCTGGTTAGGTTCGTGTTTGCACGCCTGTCAACGGCTCCCAGACCTGGCGAGCCGTTTTTATTTGGGAAAGGGATGGGCAGGGATGAGTGGATGAGTGGATGAGTGAGATGGAACTGGCAGAACTGACGCAAGCGATGCACGATTTCGTGCGCTCGAAGGGATGGTACGCCGCGCAGAGCCCCCGCCCGCAAACGCCGCGCAATCTGGCGATTTCGCTCAACCTGGAGGCGGCGGAGGTGCTTGAGCATTTCCAGTGGAACGAAAATTACGACCGCGAGGCCCTGGCCGGTGAACTGGCCGATGTAGCGCTTTACCTGCTACAACTGGCCTCCCTCACTGGCATTGACCTGGAACAGGCCATCCTGGAGAAACTGCGCATCAACGCTTCCCGCACATGGAATGAACCGGAGGGAACATGAACATCGCCGTTTTCGGTGGCTCAGCACCGAAGCCCGATTCCCCTGCCTATGAAGAAGCCCTTCGACTGGGACGACTGCTGGCCGAACGCGGCCACACCGTGCTGACCGGCGGCTACATCGGCACGATGGAGGCCGTCTCACGCGGCGCGGCGGAGGCCGGAGGGCACGTCATCGGCGTGACTTGCGCCGAGATCGAGCGCTGGCGGCCCGTATCGGCCAACGCCTGGGTCAAAGAGGAATGGCGCAAGGAGACTCTCCTGGAGCGCCTGCAAGCCATCATCTACGGCTGCGACGCGGCCCTCGCCCTCCCCGGCGGCCCCGGCACGCTGACCGAGATCGCCCTGACCTGGAACCTGATGATTATCGGAGTCTTGCCCCCCAGGCCACTCATCCTGATCGGGGACGGATGGCGGGCCGTCTTCGATCAGGCGTTCACTTCCTTGAGCGACTACTTCCCCGCCGCGCAGCGCGACTATCTGGCCTTTGCGCCGGATGTGCGTTCTGCGGTGAAGATGCTGGAATGAAAGATATGCAATCCATCATTTTGTGAGGAAACAATGGCCGAGAAACTCCCCTCCCGAAGCGAGAATTTCGCCGACTGGTACAACCAACTCGTCTTGAAGGCTGAACTGGCCGATTACGCCCCCGTGCGCGGCTGTATGGTGGTGCGACCCTACGGCTGGGCGCTCTGGGAAAACATTCAGGCCGCCCTCGACCGCCGCTTCAAAGAGACCGGTCACGTCAACGCGGCCTTCCCGCTCTTCATCCCCATGCACTTTCTGGAGAAGGAGAAAGAGCACGTGGAAGGCTTCTCGCCGGAACTGGCCGTGGTCACGCATGGCGGCGGCGAGAAACTGGAAGAACCGCTCGTGGTGCGCCCCACCTCGGAGACCATCATCGGCTATATGTACGCCAAATGGATCAAGTCCTATCGCGACCTGCCCGTGCTGATCAATCAGTGGGGCAACGTGGTGCGCTGGGAATTACGCACCAAACTTTTCCTGCGCACGCTGGAATTCTACTGGCAGGAGGGTCACACCGCGCACGCGACCGAGGAGGAAGCCCGTGAGGAGACCTTGCGGATGCTGGGCGTTTACGCCGATTTCGCCATCAATGAGGCCGCCGTGCCCGTCATTCAAGGCGTCAAGAGCGAGAGCGAGAAATTCGCCGGCGCGGTGCAATCCACCACCATCGAGGCCATGATGGGCGATAAACGCGCCTTGCAGGCCGGCACCTCCCACTTCCTGGGGCAGAACTTCGCCAAAGCGTTCGATATCCAGTACCTGGATCGCAACAACACGCTGCAATACGTCTGGACGACCTCCTGGGGACTCTCCACCCGCTTCATCGGCGCCATCATCATGGTGCACGGCGATGACCAGGGGCTGGTCCTGCCGCCGCGCCTGGCGCCGATTCAAGTGGTGATCGTGCCCATTTATCGGAACGAAAGCCAGAAGTCCGAGGTGATGGAGGCGGTGCGGCGCGTGGGCGGGGAACTGACGGAGGCCGGGATTCGCGTCAAAGTGGACGACCGCGATGAGGTCACGCCCGGGTTCAAGTTCAACGACTGGGAGATGCGCGGCGTCCCCTTGCGAATCGAGATCGGGCCGAAGGACGTGGAGAAGGGGTCCGTCGCCCTGGCGCGGCGCGACATCCCCGGCCGCGAGGGGAAGTCGTTTGTCCCCCAGGCGGGTATCGCGCAGACCGTCGCCGAGATGCTGACGACCATCCAGGACGCGCTGCTGGCGCGCGCCACCGCCTTCCGCGACGCGAACATCCACGACCCGAAGGATTACGCCGAATTGCAGGAAGTGGTGAAGGACGGCTGGGCGTTCTCCTGGTGGTGCGGCGATGCGGAGTGTGAGGCGAAGGTCAAGGCGGATACGAAGGCCACCACGCGCTGCATCCCGCTGGAAGGCGTGGAGGGCGAAGGAAAGTGCATCGTCTGCGGGAAGAAGGCCACGCAGAAGGTCTATTTCGCGCGGGCGTATTAACGGCAAGTGCCTGTGGAAAGGAGGTTCAACTTCTGGAGAGTTGAACCTCCTTCTTTATTTGGGCTTTTTTTGTGTGCTACGAGGTCGAAACGGGGGACTGAGATTTGGGTAGTGTTCGGTGTGTTGTCTACAGGCCGGTGGTAAAAAAGCCCTATGCAAAGGCAAGGCCCGCTTCGCGAAAATCTTAAAGAATTATGCTATACTGATAACATGCAGGCATTGCGCGCCGATTGGTCGTACTGGGCAGATCTGTTGCGCCAATGGGGGTTACAAGACCTGGCGGTCCGGCTGTTAGAGGCTGCCGGTCCGCTGACCGTGCTGGGCGCGCAGGCGTTGTATTTCCTCCAGCCCTTCGTGCAAAACGATGCGTTGCATGCCCTGGCGCAGACTCTGGAAGATGACCAGGAGATGCGTGCTTTTGTTGCCTTTCTCCAGCGGGAGCGTGCACCGTGAATGTTGTGACCATCATTGGTTTCCTTGTGGTCCTGTTGAGTGCGGGAGCATTGTTGGTGTTCTCGCTCAGCGGGCGCCGTGCCCAACCGCCTGTTTTTCGGGAGATCCCTGCCATGAGCCGCCTGAAGGAAGCGGTGGGGCAAAGCGTGGAAGACGGCACGCGCTTGCATATCACGCTGGGGAGCGGTAGCCTTACCACCTTGCGTGGCGCGCCCGGACTTGTGGGGTTGGGCGTGGTGCGTAGGCTGGGCGCGCTCACTGCTCTTGGAGACCGCCCCCCCGTGGTCTCCGGTGGCGACGCGGCGCTTGTTCTCCTCGCCCAACAAACCCTTCATGATGCCTGTCGGGCTGCGGCTGCTGGAGAAGTCTACCGCCCTGAGGCCGGACGTCTGACCGGCCTGACACCCTTTTCCTATGCTGCAGGTGCGCTGCCCGTGACGCGTGACGAAGATGCCTCGGTCAATGTGGTAATGGGCAACTTCGGGGTGGAAGTGGCTTTGCTGACCGATGCTGCCGAACGTCAGGGCGCGTTTTCTCTGGCTGCGAGTGACAATTTGACTGCTCAGGCTGTTCTGTACGCTACGGCGCGCGAGGCGCTCGTTGGCGAGGAATTGTTCGCCACGGGGGCGTACATCGGCGCCGGTGCTGCACATACGGCCAGCGTGCAGATTCAAGATATCTTGCGATCGCTGCTCATTTTCGGTATTCTGAGCGGCGTCCTTCTAACACTGATGGGGTTGCTGTGAACGTTTTGTCGGTTGCGGTAGCCATCACTGTTGGTGTTGTCGTCCTCGTGGGGTATTTCTTTCCTGTGCCCGTTTTATCGGGGTTGCGGGTAACCCTGGTTCAATGGGCGATGCTCCTCGCGGCTGTTGCTGTCTTTTTGGGGGTGTTCAACCTCCTGAGTGTTCATATGGAGAAAATCCGTCGTCGCCAGAAGGGGGCCATCTATGGTGGGGTGCTCGTCGTTTCCCTTCTGGTAACTTTCCTGGCCGGCCTCGTCTTGGGACCGGAGCACGCGCTAATGCGTGTCCTGTTCGACGGCGTGATCTTTCCGGTAGAAGCCAGCCTGATGGCCGTGCTTGCCGTTACGTTGCTTTATGCCGGTGCGCGCCTGTTGCGTCATCGCAGCGACTGGATGGCTGTAGCCTTTCTGGGGACGGCGTTGTTCCTGCTGGTAACCGCTGCCCCGCTTCCGGGCATGGGCGAAATACCCATCCTGGGGGATCTAGTACGTCCTTTTGTCACTCAGGTGTTGGCGACCGCGGGTGCTCGTGGTATCCTTTTGGGTGTCGCTTTGGGCACATTGACGACGGGGCTGCGCGTCCTCATCGGGTCTGATCGCCCTTATGGTGAGAAGTGATGGCTGAGATTCCCTGTCCCGCGTGTGGTAAACCCAATCCCGATGACCGGTTGACTTGCCAGTTTTGCGAGTCACCTCTTACCCCTCCACTCTCTGCTGAAGAAGAGTCCCCCTCGGAGGGGGAGGTTCCTATTCATCCAGGCGAGGTGCCCACAAAAAAAGATACGGCCGAATTGGAGCCTATCTTGCCGCAGTGGTTGCGTGAGGCACGTCAACAAGCGCGCGCAGCAGTGGAAGAAGAGGATGAAGCAAAGGGGAAGGAAGATCAGGAGGTTGCCGAAGCACCTCAAGAGCCCTCAGAGAAAGATGAGGAAGAACTCCCTGACTGGTTGGCCGGCCTGGACGCGCAGAGTGAAGAGGAAGAGGAATTGCCCGATTGGCTTGCTGCCGTTGGGGCAGATATCGTTTCCCCAGAAGAGGAAACTTCGCCATCCGAGGCCACGGAGGAACCCCCTGCCGAGGAGACCTCGGAGTCCCCGCCGGTTTTCGAGGGAATACAATTCCAGGATGAAGAGGCAGGCGAACTGCCTGAGTGGTTGAGTGACTTGCAAGGCGAATCCGAGGAGGATGAGGTTTTCCGGTTCCCCACCGAGTTAATTGGTGAAGAGGCGCCTTCCTCAGCCGAGGAGGAAATGCCGTCCGCGCCAATCGAGTCTCTTGCCTTTGAGGAAGAGGCCCATGAAGAAGCCCGTGCGCCTGCTGAGGAAGAAACGCCGGCCTGGTTGAGTGAGGGCGCTGGCGAAACCGGCCCCGGCGAGAAACCTGCGCCGGGGAGCGAAGAAACTCTCCCTGACTGGCTGAAAGCAGAACTCACAGGGGAGCCGACCGCGCCAACGGATACGCAAAGTGCCCCTGCTGAAGAGGAGTTGCCGGAGTGGTTGCGCCTTCATGCTGAGGAGGAAACCGCTCCTCCATCCTCCGAGACGATCGCGGAGGGCGAGGAACTCCCCGACTGGCTGGCCGCTGCTGCAACAGAAGGGGAGCAACCCTCATCGGTTACCGGAGAAACACCCTCTGTTGGTGAGGAGAAGGCTGCCGAGGTCCTTTTCGAGCGCGTGGAAGGCGAGGAGGGCGTTTCTCCTGAGGAAGGCATCTCAGCCGAGGCGGGGGAACTCCCAGCAGGTACCGGGGAGACGCCAGAGTGGCTGGCCGGGCTTCGAGAGTCCGCGTTTGAGCCGACTGAAGGGGAAGGAAGCACAACTACGGAGGAGGAGCCGCTTGCCCCAGAGAGCGCGGGGGAGTTGCCCGATTGGCTGGCCTCTCTTCCAACCGTAGATGGGGGGCGGATCGAACCCTCGGGAGAATCCAGGGTGGCTCCTTTTACTACCTCGCCCTCGCAGGGGGAATCTGTCCCCGCTTTTGTTGAAGATGAGGCAGAAGCCCTGGGCGATGTGGATGAGATTTTTGATGTGGAGATGCCGGATTGGCTCTCGGCGTTAAGCGCGGAGAGGGAGGACACCGCCGAGGCTGAAGAGGTGGAGGAACTCGCTCCTGCAGAACTTCCGGAATGGGTGCGCGCCATGCGCCCGGTGGAAGCCGTTGTCCCGGAAGAGTCGGGGGAGGGAGGGGAGACGATTGTCGCGGAAAGGGGGCCACTGGCCGGTATCGCCGGTATCCTTCCTGCTCGACCGGGTATTGGCCCCTTGAGTAAACCCCGTGCTCATGCCCTCAAACTTCAGGTCACCAGAAGCCAGCAGGCGAGCGCCTCGTTCCTGGATGAAATGCTGCAAAGCGAAACTACTTCCCCATCCCCCCCTGAGGCCGTGTCTCTCAGACCGTCACGGCTGTTGCGTTGGTTTCTGGCGCTCTTGCTTTTCCTCGTGCTTGGTTTGCCCATCCTGGGAGGGACGGCGTTGACTCCTATGCCGTCGCTTCGCATGGCCGGTATTGATGCTACCAATCATCTGATCAATGAGTTGCCGGAAGAGGCGGCGGTGCTGGTTGTTTTTGATTACACGCCTGGCCTCAGTGGTGAGGTGGAGGCCACTGCTGCGCCGGTGATCGATCACCTCATGTTGCGCGGGGCACGTTTGGCTTTTCTCTCGACTACACCCCTCGGCCCCCACCTTGCCGAACGTTTCTTCGCTACGGCACAAGCAGATCGTGCTTACGTTGAGGGTCAGGAGTATGTCAACCTCGGGTATCTGGCCGGAGAGACTTCCGGCATCCTGAGTTTTGCCACCGATCCGGTTAGTACCGTCCCTCAGACGGTGAAGGGGACACCTGCCTGGGAAACCCCTCCCTTGCAGGGAGTTCGGTCACTGGCGGATTTCGATGCCGTCTTCGTCCTGACCGGAGATGCCGACCTCGGTCGCGCCTGGATTGAACAGACAGACGCCTATCGTGGCCAAACGCCGATGGTGCTGGTCATCAGCGCGCAGGCTGAACCGCTGATACGTCCCTACTACGAAGCGGGACAGGTTCAGGGTATGGTCACCGGCCTGTATGGTGGGGCGTACTACGAACGCCTGAACGGTAGGCCAGGAGCGGGGCGTCGCTATCTGGATGCTTTTGGCCTGGGCTCGCTGCTTGCCGCCATTGTGATGGGATTGGGGGGCGTGTGGGGACTGCTTCTCGCCCGAACGTCCCGTCGTCGGAAAAACGTCTCAGAAGAGAAGTAATTGCATGGCCTTCTCTATGGAATTTCTCTCCGGTGCACTCAGTTTCCTGCTGACCCTTTTGGTGCTCAGTTATCTGATCGGCGATAACCCCTTGTTTCGCCTGGCGACCTATACTTTCGTCGGTGTTTCGGCGGGGTATGTGGCCGCGGTGGCCTGGCATTATGTCCTTTGGCCTGAACTTTTTCTCCCTCTCCTGAGCGGTGCTTTGCAAGCGCGGCTTTTGCTACTTCCCCCTTTGGTTCTGGCTATATTGTTGCTGGCCCGGTTGCTCCCTCCCCTGGAAAAAGCAGGACGTATTCCCCTGGCTTTCCTCGCAGGCGTGGCGGCAGCGGTTGCTGTGGGAGGAGCGGTCACCGGCACGTTACTCCCCCAGGCGCGCGCCGTGCTTATCCCCTTTGACGTTCGCTCGGTTATAACCACGGGTGCCTCTCCTCTGGAACGCCTCTTTGAGGGCGCGGTCGCTCTCGTTGGTGTGGTGAGCGCTCTGGTTTATTTCCATTTCGGTGCTCGACGTCAGAAAGAGGGGAATGTTCGGCGTAGCAGAATCAACCGCCTGGTGGCCTGGGTGGGGCGATTGTTCATCGCTGTGACGTTCGGTGCTCTGTTCGCCGGGGTCTACGCCGCCGCGCTCACGGCGCTCATCGAACGGCTGATGTTCCTGTGGACTTTTTTGCGTTCCTTCTAAACGATTATGCCCGCTTCACCTGTTGAAGGCAATTCTCTCCTGGCAATAGATGTCGGTACGGTAACCACGCGAGCGGTATTGTTCGATGTGGTGGAAGGCCAATATCGCTTTATCGCTGCCGGGCAGGCGCCCACCACGGCGGAAGCACCGTTACGAGATATCGGCCCCGGTGTTCAGGAAGCTATCCGGGATTTGCAGGGGATCACGGGCCATACGTTCCTGGGGGCAGATGGTCACCCGATTATCCCTTCTCAGGCTGATGGTAGCGGTGTAGATACTCTTGTCGCTACGCTTTCTGCCGGTCCTGCCGTGCGGGCCGTTGCCGTGGGGCTGTTCCCCGATCTCTCACTGGAGAGTGTTCGCCGTCTGGCGGCGACTGCGGGAGTGTCTCTCCTGGAGACCGTTCACCTGACCGATTCGCGCCGTCCGGAGGAGCGGTTGGATGTCATCTTGCGCTCTCGTCCTCAGGTCATCCTCATGGCCGGTGGAATGGACGGTGGAGCAACTCGGGCGGTAGAGCGTTTGACCGAGGTTGTCGGCCTGGCGTGTTATCTCTTGCCCCAAGATGAACGTCCTGCCGTGCTTTTCGCAGGGAATCGGGATTTGTTCAAAGATGTCAAGACCGCGTTACAACCTCTGACTTCCTCGTTTCACCTTTGCCCTAATATCCGTCCCTCCCCCGATGTGGAAAATCTGATGCCCGCGATGCACGAACTGGCGCGCCTTGTGCCGCGTGTTCGTAAGGGGCAATTCAAGGGGGTCGAGGAACTGGAGGCATGGGCGGGCGGTCATTTGATGACGTCGGCTTACGGTGCAGGCCGGATCATTCGTTTTCTGAGCAAGATCTATGCTGAAAGTGGGAAAGGGGTGCTCGGTGTGGACGTTGGAGCATCGGCCACTACCATCGCTGCAGCGTTCAACGGTGATATGTCGCTGAGCGCGTACCCTCGCTTTGGAATCGGTGCCGATGCCCCTGCTTTGCTACGGTATACCAATGTGGAGAACATCCTGCGCTGGTTGCCGATGGAGTTATC
>RFJH01000352.1 GCA_003694975.1 Anaerolineae bacterium
GGCGAGGGAGGTGGACGGGATAAATTCCGTTCTGCAGGGCGGCGGATGGGGTTGCCTCCGGCGAGAAGCGGGACAACTGCCTGCCGCGTAGTTGTCCTACAAGCCCGGAGCGCTCTCCGAGTAGGCTGCGTAGCAGCCCTATCGAGGAGAGGCGGTTATCGCTCGGCGAAGCGTGCAGGACAACTGACAAGCAGTTGTCCTACAAGCCCCGAAGGTCATCGTCCGGCGGGAGGGTGGACGAGATAAGTCTCGTCCTACGGTGCGAGGCGCGGGCTACACTTCTTGATAAGACGTGAAACGGATGGCATCCGGGTCTTCGGCCAGGAAGGGGGCCAGGATTTCGTCCTCCCAGGTGCGCCAGTTGGCGGGATAACGCTCTCTGGGGACGGGACGCCCCGGCGCTCCCCACAGTCGCTCCCACGCCTCGCGGCTCTCGTAGACCCAGATGGCGGCGTATTGTCCCTCCCGCGCACCGCGAATTCCTTTCACAAAATACACTTCGAGCAGACCGGGCAGGTCGAGGAGGCCGCTCTCTCTGGCTTCGCGTAGCGCGCGCTCGAAGGTCTGCGGATCGACTCCTTCCTTCAAAATGTATTCATGTACGCTGATGACTTTCCTCGTTTGTTCGTTCATCTCCGTACTTACCACATTGATTGTTGAGCATATTACACCGGCCTCAAGCACAGGTTACAGCGGCTCGAAATAGACCTCAGGTCCTGGTCGGGACGATGTGCAGGATTGCCAATTAAACCCGCGTTATAATAGCCCTGCGGTAACCATTTTGTTTGGTGGAAGATAGGTGCCCAATCCATCTTGTCCTGTTGACAAGGGTAGTCAATCTTCTTTACGCTCTCTGCATATTCTAAACCCTGGAATCCCCCATGGACTTCAACGACTACCAGCGCAAATCACGGCAGACGGCAGAATATCCCGCCATTGGTCACCCCGTTATTTATCCCACCCTCGGCCTGACGAACGAGGCCGGAGAATTCGCGGGGAAAATCAAGAAAATCTTCCGTGATAAGGGTGGGCACATCAGCGCCGAAACGCGCCAGGCCCTCAAGGCTGAATTGGGGGATGTCCTATGGTATCTGGCGCAGATTTGCACCGAATTAGGGCTTTCCCTGGACGAAGTGGCCGAATATAACCTGACCAAATTGTACTCCCGCCTCAAGCGTGGCATGATCCATGGCGATGGCGATGACCGTTGAGACCGATGGGGGAGGAGATCATTGAACTCTAATTTTTCTTTTACATTGAATCGGCAGCCTTTTTTGGTACAATCATTTCAGGCGTCTTGCCTAGAAGGCGCCTGGAGAGAATATTTATGGCAGGTATGGAACGTTTTACACAACGAGCGCGACGAGTGCTCAGTATTGCACACCAGGAAGCAGAACGCTCTCGCAAGCGCGAGATCGGCACCGAACATTTGCTCCTGGGTTTGATTGATGAAGAAGGTGGCGTTGCAGGGCGTGTGCTGCGCGAACTGGGGCTGGACCCGGATCGCGTGCGCGAGATGGTCGAACGCGTCACCGGTGCGGGCACCTATACGGGTAGCCGTATCGAACTCTCTCGTGAGACCCAGCAAGTGCTGGAGTATGCGATTGAAGAAGCCCAACGGATGGGACATCACTATATCGGTACGGAGCATCTCCTCCTTGGGCTGGTACGCGGCGGTGGTGCGGGCATGGATGTGTTGCGTCGCCTCGGGGTTACCCCGGAACAGATACGCCGCCAGACGCGTCGCGTGCTCAACGAAAGCACATCGCCTTCAACGCCGACCCCTAACCGGCGCGGTCAGCGACGGGCGTCTGCAAACCCAAAGACTCCCCTCGTGGACCAACTGGCGATTGACCTCACTGCTCTGGCTGAAGAGAAAAAACTCGACCCCGTCATCGGGCGCGAGATGGAAATCGAGCGTGTAATCCAGATTCTGGCGCGCCGCACCAAGAACAACCCGGCGTTGATCGGTGAACCCGGCGTTGGGAAGACGGCCATCGTCGAGGGGCTGGCGCAACGCATTGTCGAGGCCGATGTCCCTGCGCCGTTGCTCAACAAGCGCGTCCTGCAACTCGATGTCGGCTCGCTCGTCGCCGGGACGATGTATCGGGGTCAATTCGAGGAACGACTGAAGCGAGTCATTGACGAACTCAAGCAATCTGGCGCCATCCTGTTCATCGATGAAGTGCATATGCTCGTCGGCGCAGGCGCAGCCGGCTCCTCCGTGGACGCGGCCAACATCCTCAAGCCGGCCCTCTCACGTGGTGAGTTGCAGGTTATCGGTGCCACCACACTTGATGAGTATCGCAAATACATCGAGTCAGATGCCGCCCTGGAACGTCGTTTTCAGCCCATCCTGGTAGATGAACCAACCATCGAGGAAACCATAGACATCCTGCGCGGTGTGCGCAAGGCGTACGAAGAACATCACCACCTCATCATCTCAGATGAGGCCCTGGAGGCGGCCGCTCACCTCTCCTCCCGTTACGTTACCGACCGTTTCCTCCCGGATAAAGCCATTGACCTGATTGACGAATCGGCCTCGCGCGTGCGCATGTACAAAAGCCCTGCTGCCAGGCAGGCCAAAGAACTCTTTGAACAGTTGCGCAAAGCGCGTGAGAATTACGCCCTGGCTGTGGAGAACAATAACACCGAGGAGACGCAATACTGGGAGCATAAAATCCTCAGCCTGGAAGACGAGTTGGAGCGCCTCCGCACCGGCTGGGACCGTGAGCGGAGTCCTGTGGTCACCGCAGAGGACATCGCCGAAGTGGTCTCTATGTGGACCGGCGTGCCGGTGATGCAAATCGCTCAAGAGGAATCCCAACGCCTGCTGAAGATGGAAGAGGAACTGAGCAAGGTCATCATTGGCCAGGATGAAGCCATTCGCAGCATCGCCCGCGCCGTACGCCGCGCCCGTGCCGGGTTGAAAGACCCACGCCGCCCCATTGGCTCCTTCATGTTCCTGGGACCCACCGGCGTGGGCAAGACGGAACTGACAAAGGCATTGGCCCGCTTCCTCTTTGGCAGCGAGGAGGCACTGGTTCAACTGGATATGTCGGAGTTCATGGAGAGGCACACCGCCTCACGACTTGTCGGCGCGCCGCCGGGTTATATTGGCTATGAGGACGCCGGCCAGTTGACCGAAGCCCTGCGCCGTCGCCCTTACTCCATTGTTGTCTTCGATGAGGTGGAGAAGGCACATCCTGAAGTCCACAACATGCTTCTCCAAATCATGGAAGAAGGGCATCTCTCTGACGCGCGCGGTCGTCGCGTGGACTTCCGCAATGCCATCATTGTGATGACATCGAACATCGGGGCCGACTTGATCAAGCGACAAGGAGCGCTTGGCTTCCGCCTCCAACGTGACGAGGAAACAGAAGAACGTCTCTCGTACGAGGAGATGCGGAAGAAACTTACCGAGACGCTGAAGCGCTCTTTCCGCCCTGAGTTCATCAACCGCCTCGATAGTGTGGTCGTCTTCCGCTCTTTGAACAAAGACGATTTGCGAAAGATCGTTGCCCTGGAACTGGACAAAGTGGCAGAGCGGCTTATCGAGCACAATATCACCCTTCAGGCCACCCCAGAGGCTTTGGCCTTTCTCGCCGACCTGGGCTATGATCCGGAGATGGGTGCGCGGCCCCTGCGGCGCGTCATCCAGCAACGTGTGGAGGACCCCCTCTCCGATGCATTGCTCACCGGCACGTTCTCCGATGGAGATACGGTCCTGGTGGATGTTGATGTAAAAGATGACGAGCGCGAGATTGTCCTCCGGCGTGCTGAGACTCGTGAGAAAGAACCCCAGCCCACGACGTGAGCGATGCATTATACGCTTACGAGCAAAGGGTTCGACCCGAAGGTGGCCGAACCCTTTTGAGTCTTCGCCGGAACAAATGGATTTCTCCCCTTATACCCCATCAAGAGAGAGACGTCCCTCTTCTACCATTTTTACGAAGAGTTCCACGATTTTGGGATCGAAGTGCTTACCGGCTTGCGAACGGATGTAGTTCAGGGCTTCCTCACGGGAATAGGCAGGCCGGTAAGGGCGGTCGGACGTAAGCGCATCGTAGACGTCCACCACGGCGAAAATGCGCGCCGCCAGGGGAATTTCCTCGCCCTTCAACCCCTGGGGGTATCCGGTGCCATCCCACCGCTCATGATGGCAATAGGGGATATCCAGAGCCGGTCGCAGATAAGCAATCGTGGAGAGCAAATCATAGGCATAAACCGGATGTCTGCGCATGATTTCTTGCTCTTCCTCGGTGAGCGGTTCAGCCTTGTGCAGAATAGCATCCGGGATTCCCATCTTGCCGATATCGTGAAGAAGAGCACCCCTTCGGATATGAACCAGTTCCGTCTCAGGGATACCCATCGCCCGCGCCAGATGTAACGTCATCTCGGTGACCCGTAACGTGTGCCCTTCGGTTTCCTTATCTCGCAGATCGAGAGCCGCCGACCATCCCTCGATGGTTGCATCGTAGGCCAGCGACAATTCCGAGTTGACACGTTGCAAATGCTCGAACATGCGCGCGTTGTCTATGGCAATGGCGATCTGATCTGCGATGGCTTCCAGGAAGCCAATCTCGTCTTCGTCGAGATAAAGGGGTGAGCGATGATAGAGTTCCAGAACCCCTCTCGTCTGCCCCTTGGCAACCAGGGGAACGCCAATGTATGAAACGAAGCCCTCCTCCCGGAAATGAGGTGAACGAAGATAATCCGTGTTGCGTTGATCGAGGCCGTGTACGCGGAGGATGCGTTGTTCCAGGCTGACCATGCCCGCATATCCTTCACCAATGCGCAGGTGGGTTTCCTGAAGCGCTCTGGTGCGAAACCCCCGACCAACAAAATAGTGCAGCAGTTGAGAGGCATGATCCAGTTCCAGGATGCAGGCTGCGTCCACGTTGATTTCTTTGACAATTTGCTCGAGAGCGGTGTTCAGGGTGAGGCGCAGGTCGAGGCTTGCTGTGATGGCCATATCAATGGCACGCAGAGCAGCAAGGCGGTTTAACTGTCGCCGTAGGGACTTCTCAGCCCGCTTTCGATCGGTGATATCAATCACCATACCGGTCAGCATGTCATCTAGAAGGGTAGCACTGATCAGGACGTTTCGCTCTTCGCCTTTTTGGGTCAGGAAGACGGTCTCGAAATCACGAACGATTTCCCCGTTCCGCACGCGTTGCAGGAGGCGTTCGCGCTCGGCAGGGTTTTTGTATCGCTCGCGAGCATCGCTGCCGATGAGTTCGTTGGGGGAGCGGTATCCCAGCATATGGGCCAGCGCCTCATTGACGTATTCGACGCGACCGTCCAGGCGCGTCCGATATACTCCCACCGGAGCGTTCTCAATCAGATTTTGGTAGGGTGTCAGGCTTTCTCCTGGGCTGCCAGACCTGACGTTCGCGAGATCGCGAAACGTGAGGACGATTTCGCCTGCTGCGCCCTGAAACGCCTGAATTTCGAAGAGTCTGTTATCCTCCTCACCGAGGAGATTGTCCACGCGAAAGATGAAGTACTCCCCGTCCTCGGCAACGCGTCGACATGCTTCCAGAACTCCCGCTTCGTTCAGGGCGGGGAAAATTTCATCGAGGGTTTTCCCTTGAAGAGAAACGCGAGGAAGCCCCAGGAGGTGTTCGGCGCTTGGGCTGGCGTTCTGAAACTCCAGGCGCCCTTCGGGGGTCAGGCGGTAGCGATGTGTTCCCGCTACGATGGTGGGTTCATGCATGAGGCTACTCCTGAGTTCCACGGTGCGGTTATGTTGGATGTACATGCCAGGACCTTTCTTCGCATGGCGGCGAGATTGCAGGCGAGAAATCACTTAAAAACGAGAACGCCGAAAAGAGAACCCGGTCGTCAGTCGTTACCGGGTCCTCTTTTCTCCGCCGCCTGATGAGGAACTCTGTACCAGTAAAATCGGTAAATTTTACACAAAAACCCTGAGGCGCTTGGCGCCGGACGTTAGAGCGCGCTGGAGATTTGCGAAGCAAGGTCGGCCAGTGAGTCGGCGTGGATAGAAAGGAGTAGCAGACGTTCGGCATCACTTAGAACGAAAGCCTCCCCCTGGAAGCCGTCTCGCAACGCTTGCTCCGGATCGTGAAGTAACAGGTGACGAAACTCACGGTTGACGACGGCTGCGGCGAGGATGCGATGAATACCGCTATAGTGTTCAGTGGATGGTTGAAATATCATTGTGGGGGAGGTAAGAGGGAGAGTCTCTGGTGCGACCATGGAACTCCTCATTATTCTAGGTTTGTAGTCTGCGTCGGGCTAATAGCCAGAAAGCGCCTGCGGCTATCAGGATATCGCCCAGGCTGATAACGGATCGATAAGGAAACCACTCTGGGAGCAGGTAACGATCGGAGAGCCAGGCGAGGCGGGTTTCTTCGGCGGTCAGCAGGATGTCTTTGCTGTATCCCAGACGAGATCCGGTCTCCGGCAAGGGAGAGGAGATCAGGCGGGCCGCCGTCTGTGGGCTGATAGGCATGAAGCCGCCATTGGCGATGATTGCCAACAGGTTGCCCACCAGGCCTGCAATGATGAGGCTCATGCCGCTCACATGGCGGTTGAGCCACGCGAAGCCCAGGAGCAGAATTTGGGAGGTGATCAGGCCGGCAGAAGCCCACGCGTCGGGGAGGACTGCGCGAGTAGTCGGAAAATAGAAGGCAACCAGTTGCGGCACGAAGGCGAGAATAGCCAGCCAGGGCGCGCGTAATTCAGGAGGGCGGTAAGGCTCTTTTCTTAGAAGCGCGCCGGCGATTCCCGCGACCAGCCCTGCCAGGACGGCCAGCAGGAGGATCACCGTTTACCGGCCAATACCGCCATCGCTTACCGGCGCGCCCGCGCCGATCACCAGAGCGATCAGGGCCAGAAGGGCAAAGAAGAACTGAATGTGCTGACGACTGATTTTCTGGGAGAGCAGAACGAAGCGAGAAAGCGTGTTCTTCATGGCGTTACCTCATACTCTTCGTGAAATTCTTGTCTTTAGGGTACACCTCCCCAGGCTGCAAAACAGGCTGCAAAAAGGCAAAAAAATCAGCCCTTTTCAGGGCTGACCGACCGTGGTACGTTTTGCTTTGATGGTGTCTGGGGCGTTGTGATGGCGTGGAGGGCCTGCGCGGCGAGAATCAGGCGGTCAGTCGGCGGTACAGGCGCTCGGTTTCCGGAGACGGGGATACGTCCAGTTCGGTTCGCAGGGTGTCTTTGCAGGTGCGGTATTGGCGTACGATGGCCGGGCGGTCCCCCTGGCGGGCGTAGGCGCGCATGAGCAGGCGATGGGCTTCTTCCAGGCAAGAGTCCCACTCCAGGGCGCGTTGGGCCAGGGTGATGGCCTCACCCGTCTGCCCGGATTGCAGGTACAGTTCGGCCAGGGCGAGCAAGGCGGAGAGGTAGGCCCGATTCAGGCGTTCCCGCTCTGGCCAGGCCCATGTCGCATCAATATCTTGCAGGTATGGCCCTTCCACCAGGGCGATGGCTTTCCGATAAGCCTGAATTTTTTCCGCAGTCTCGTCCGCGCTGTGAGCCTGTTTGATGTAGGCATCGAAGGCTTCCACGTCGTATTCGTAGTCCAGGTCGCGGTTGAAGCGATAGTGTTCGTCCTCGAAGAGGATCACTTTCTGCCCTACGGCGCGGCGCAGGCGGTACAGGTCATTTTTGAAACGCAGTTTCTGGCGTTCCGGCTCTTCGATCTCCGGCCAGAGGACGAGGCATACCTGTTCACGCGTCAACGGTTGAGAGGACTGGAGGAAGAAAAAGAAAAGATCGCGCACGGA
>RFJH01000353.1 GCA_003694975.1 Anaerolineae bacterium
ACTTGCCACAGATTGACACGGATTTCACAGAGGGTGTTGTCGTACTTGCCACAGATTGACACGGATTTCACGGAGGCGGTTTCTGTGCCCGCCACCGATTGACACGGATTTCACGGAGAGCGATTCAGTACCTGCCACGGATGAGCACGGATTTCACGGGAGGTGATGTCGTACCCGCCACGGATGAACACGGATTTCACGGAAAGTGATGCCGTGCTCACCACGGACGAGCGCAGATTGCGTTCTCTCCACAAAGCATTTGCTTTGCACGTTTCCGTCAGAGGGGATGCGCGTGCCACTCGTCGTTCGCTTCATCGTAAAACAACTCGAAAACCCGCCCATCCTCGGTACGCACGCGGAAGTGCCTCCCCTCAGGACTGCGCCATTGTCTCAAGACTTCGGCAATGACGAGACGCTCCCCTTCCCATACCAGGGCGGTGGGCTTTTCGGCGTAGGTAAATTCCGAGTGACATTCAACCCGAATCATGATTACAGACGGACGGACGAGTTATCGCCGATGTTCAACTGCACCGCCGGGGCGTCGGCGCCTCGCCCCCGGACCCTGGCCTGTCTGCCGATAATGGACTTTTCCACGGCGATATGCGTCATCTCCACCCCCTCCTCCAGGATGCTCTCCGCGACGCGGCTGCCGACGATGCGACAGTTCGGGCCGACGGACGCATTGGGGCCGAGGGTGGATTCGGTCACGGTCGCCGTCGGATGGACGAAGACCGGCGGGATGACGGTCACATCTTCGGGGAGAGTGGGCGTGTTGGCGCGCCCGTGCTCCAGAAGATAGCGGTTGGTCTCCAGGGTGGCTTCGGGCGTGCCCGTATCCAGCCACACCGAGACCTGCTGTGTACGGAAACGCGCCCCGCGCTCCAGCATGATGTTGATGGCATCGGCGAGGAAGTATTCGTTTTTCAATTGCACGTCACGGCGCATCTGTTCCTCGATGGCGGCCATCAGGGCTTCCGCCTCCCGGAAATAGTAACAGCCGACTACGGCGAGGTTGTTTTCCATCGTATCCGGCTTCTCGATCAGGCGCGTGACGTTTCCCTCCCCGTCCACCTCCGCCACGCCGAAGCGACGCGGATCGGGCACGGGCTTGACCCAGGCCACGCCGTCGGCGGTCTCTTCGGCGAGGGAAGCGAAGTCCGTCTCGATGAGGGTATCGGAGAAAATCATCAGCATCGGGCCGTGCAGGTATTCACGGGCGAGGTAGAGGGCGTGGGATTGTCCCTTCATTTCGGCTTGAAGGACGTAGCGCGCGTTGATGTGCGGATAATGCGCTTTGATGTGGGCGGGGACCTGCCGCTCGCCCAGATAGGGCCCGACGATGAAGATGTATCTGGTCTCCAGGGAGGCGGGGAGGGTGTGGAACAAATCCATCAGATGATCCAGCGTGGCCTTCCCCGCCACGCTGACGAGAGGCTTGGGCTTGCTCCACGTGTGAGGACGCATACGCGTCCCCCATCCGGCCATAGGGATAACAACGGTCAAAGTTTCGGTCAAAGGCATGTTCCTCCATGTGAAGTGGATGTATTTTACTAGAGAAACCCCCGGCATCACCAGGAAACAAGGAAAATGCAATGTCGGCCTGTCCATGCTTGAGGGGCATCCTTGTCAGCAAGCGCCATCGCGCATAGAATGGGGGGCATGCGGTTTGATGTTTTCACCCTGTTCCCCGAAACCCTGCGCCCGTACCTGGAAGTCAGCATTCTGAAAAAGGCTGCCGAGCGCGGGCTGATCGAAATCGCCCTGCACAATATCCGCGATTGGGCGCGAGATAAGCACCACACCACCGACGATCTCCCCTACGGCGGCGGGGGCGGGATGGTGATGAAACCGGAGCCGGTCTTCGAGGCTGTAGAGAGCGTGCTGGGCAGTCCGCCCTCCTGCCCGGTCATCCTGCTTACTCCTCAAGGCAGGGTCTTCACCCAGCGCGTGGCGCAGGAACTGGCACAGCATGAGCACCTGGCCCTCCTCTGTGGGCGTTACGAGGGGATAGACGAACGTGTCCGCCGGCATCTGGTGACCGACGAAATCTCCATCGGCGATTACGTGCTCACCGGCGGCGAACTGCCTGCCCTGGTGGTGATTGACGCCGTCTCGCGCCTCTTGCCGGGCGTTCTGGGCGACCCCGACGGCGCCTACGACGATTCCCACGCCTCCGGCCTGCTGGAATACCCTCACTACACCCGTCCGCCGGAATTCCGCGGCTGGCGCGTGCCTGAAGTGCTGCTCTCCGGCAACCATGCCGAGATCGCCCGTTGGCGGCGGGAGCAGTCCCTGCTGCGCACCCTGGAACGCCGTCCCGACCTGTTGAAGTCCGCCCCCCTCACCGAAGCCGACCTGGCCTTCTTGAGAAACGCGGCGCGCGAACGCGGCCTTACCCTGCCACCCTTGCCCGAACCATCCCACGAGGAACAACATGACGAGTGACTGGACGGCTATCCTCCTGGCCGCGGCGCTGCTCACCCTGCTCCTGAGCGTGATCGCCGTGACCGTGCTGGCACTGCGCTATATCGCCCTTCGGGGCCAGGTAGATGAACGGGCAAACCAATTGTTTATTCAGTGGCGCGAGCGTGAACTGACCGACCTGCGAGAACATCTACAGCAGGCAGCCCAAAACGAGGCTCGTCTCCAGTTCGAGCAGTGGAAACAAAAATACGAAGAGACCATTCGCCGCGATGCAGCCGCCAAAAGCCGCGCTGTGACCTTCGGTCAGGTGACCGAACATTTCATTCCCTACCTGCCTGACTTCGCTTACAACCCGAAAGATGCCCGCTTCCTGGGAAGCCCTGTTGACTTCATCGTCTTTGATGGATTGAGCGAAGGAGCGGTGCGCAAAATCGTTTTCGTCGAGGTGAAAACGGGGAGCGCTCATCTCAGCACCCGCGAGCGGCAGGTACGGAATGCAATACAGGCGAAGCATGTGGAATGGACTATCGTCCGCCCGGATACGCCTCCCACTGTCGCACCACAACAAGGCAAACGCCCTTAGTGATCCCTCTGCTCGCCCTAACTCTCATCGAGGAGGTTTTCCATGAACGACCGTCGCTTCCCCTGGGGACGAACCATCGTGTTGGGCTTCGGCTTTTTAGGCATCAGCATCATCTGGCCGATCTTCAACCAGTTCATTCCCCTTTTCTTGCAGGCCGGGAATCCGGAGTTCGAGCGGCAACTGACGGAACTGGGGCGACCGATCCCCGATATCGTCGGCTTTGGCCTGGCGCCCAGCCTGGCACTCTTCATCATGACCTGGGACAACCTGATCAACATCTTCGTCCAGCCCTGGGTGGGTGCGAAGAGCGACCGTACCTGGACCCGCTTTGGCCGCCGCAAGCCCTGGATCTTGCTCGGCGCGCCCATCGCTTTGCTCTCTTTTATCTTCATCCCGATGGCGCAAACCCTGCTTGCCATCTCCGTTTTCATCCTGCTCACCGACTTCGGCATGGCCCTCTTCCGCTCGCCGACTGTCGCCTGGCTGGGTGACCTGTTCGAGCCGCATGAGCGAAGCAAGGCAAACGGCATCATCAACCTGATGGGCGGTGTGGGGGGGTTGCTGGCCTATTTCGGCGGCGGCATGTTGTTCAAGTCCTTTGGACGCTCCGCCCCCTTCCTCGCCGGCGCCGTGGCAACCCTCTTCGCCCTGATCGTGGTCCTGGTCTTCGTGCGCGAGCCGCGTCGCCTGACCTCCGACACGGACACGACCGAAGACCCGGGCGTCCTCGACAACCTGCGCGTCATCTTCTCCAACCCCGACAAAAGTGGCCTTTTTATCCTCCTGGCCATCCTCCTGTGGTTCATGGCATTCAACGCTCTGGAGACAGGCCTCTCTTCCTTCGCCGTCTTCACTTTAGGGATAGACGCCGGCAGCGCCTCGGTCTATGCCGGCGCGGTGACCGTGACCTTCATCCTTTTCGCCGTCCCCGCAGGCTACCTGGGGACGCGCTTCGGGCGTAAACCCACCATCACCGCCGGTCTGATCGGCCTGACGGCGCTCACCCTGCTCGGCTACTTCATCATTCAGGGAGCAGTTACGCTCGTCCTCGTCCTGGTGCTGGCCGGTGTGCTTTGGGCGATGGTCAACGTAAACAGCCTGCCTCTGGTTTACGACCACGGCGACGAGAGCCGCATCGGCGCCTATACCGGCCTTTACTACTTCTCTTCCCAACTGGCCGCCGTGCTCGGCCCAACGCTGGGCGGAATCGTGGTAGACACCCTGGGAGATCAGTACCGGTGGCTGTGGCTTTTCGCCGCTTTCTTTATGGCCCTGGCCTATTTTGCTATGCTTGGTGTCCGAGGCAGCGCGCGCTGAACCACTCGATGGCAGAGAATACCCTCTTGAGCAACCAACAATCCTCTCCGCACTTCACTCGCAACACGGGAGTGAAAATCGTCACAAAACACACTAACCTTGCCTTCACTCTGAATCCCCTGTATACTTAACTGGCCTGCTTTCTATGTTAGAGACGACTCCTGGTTTTTACATAAGGAGGTGAGCAAACGGACGATAACGCGTAGCAAGAAGTTTTGAGAACCTTGTTTCCAATCCTGAATTGTTAGAGGAGAAGTGTAACCATGAAAAAACTCTACCTGCTCTTTGTCACGGCATTGATTGCTGCCATGCTTCTGCCGGCCTGTGCCCCTTCGGGCGGCGCGCCGGACTGCACGAAGGAAGAGGTCTTCTGCGTAGGCCTGGTGACGGACGTCGGCAAGATTGACGACAAGTCCTTCAACCAGTCCGCGTGGGAAGGCGTCAAGAAGGCCGAGGAAGAACTGGGCGCTTACGTGCAGTACATCGAGACCACCGACTCGAAGGACTACGACAAGAACATCGCCACCTTCGCCGATGCGGGCTACGATGTGATTGTCACCGTGGGCTTCGGCCTGGGTGAGGCGACCATCGCCGCAGCCGATAAGTACCCGGACATCTACTTCATCGGCGTGGACCAGTTCCAGGAGACCGAGCGCCCCAACCTGGCCGGCTTGATCTTCCCCGAGGACCAGGCGGGCTTCCTGGTCGGTGCGCTGGCCGCCATGATGACCAAGACAGGCAAGATCGGCGCCGTGCTGGGCACGGATGTCGTCCCGCCCGTGTGGCGCTTCGGTGAGGGCTATCGCGCCGGCGCCCAGTACATCAACCCCGATATCGAGGTCTTCGTTGTCTATCACAACGACGTCGGCTTCGACAAGACCTTCACCGATCCGGAATGGGGTTCGCAGACCGCCATCTCGATGATTGACAAGGGCGCGGACGTCATCTTCGGCGCCGGCGGCAAGACCGGTAACGGCGCCATCATCGCCGCGGCGGAGAAGGGCGTCTACGCCATCGGCGTGGATACCGACCAGTACTACACCGTCCCCGAGGCGGCGCCTCGCCTGCTTAGCAGCGCGATGAAGATGATTACGCCGGGCGTCTTCGAACTGATCAAGATGGCCAAAGAGGGCAACTTCCCCGGCGGCAACTACCTCGGCAAAGCCGGCTACGCGCCGTATCACGACCTGGAGAACGAGGTCCCCGATGACGTCAAGGCCAAGATGGAAGAAATCTATCAGGCCTTGCTGGATGGCTCGCTGGAGACCGGCGTTCCTCCTGCCAAGCCGGCGGAGTAAAAGCAAAAATCGTTCCGACCCTGCAACGGGGAAAGAGTTCATCTCTTTCCCCGTTTTCTTAACCGGGCACTTCTGGTTATAATGAGTGCATTCCTTGCCGAAAGAGGAGTTCACATGCCCGATCGCGCGGAGAAAACATCTACCGGTCATATCGAGGGGGTTCTGCGCAGCCTCGCCGAGTCCCCCATC
>RFJH01000007.1 GCA_003694975.1 Anaerolineae bacterium
CTTTATCTGGCAACCGATCCGGCGGTTGCAGACACGACCGGGGCGTATTTCATTGCACGAAAACCGGTCAGCCCGGCCCCGCAGGCGCAAGACCCCGACCTGGCCCGCCGTCTGTGGGAGATCAGCGCACAGCGAGCCGGCCTAGTCGGCGGATAAGCCGGACTTCCACCGGGACTACCAGGCTGATCGAGGTGTCGCGGTGCCTTGCTGTGCTATACAGGGAGCACTAAAGATGTATTGATCAGATGGCCAAATAGAGCCGCCGAGGATGTCATTGCGACAGGAAAGCGACTTGGCCTCTCTGCTGGAGCGCACCTACCGACAAGCATTTGGCACGGAGTCACAGGTCAATTGAGTCACTGGCGAGTCCGACAGGGCGCATCAAAAAGAGGCCGAGGGTTTTCCTCGGCCTCCTGAGGTCGTCTGGGAAGTGCGCCCCTACTTTTCCGGAGCGCCTGCGTCGATCCACTCGATGACCAGTTTCAGTTCATCGGGGCCCAGGTTGGCAAAGTGTTGGGCGCTTTGTACCTGCACCAGTTTGCTGTTGGCGCTATCGCCGGGGATGATGACCGGGCCATCCTGTCCCCCGGCCATGACTGCCTCGTAAGTGGTGAGATCGAGACCGGCGGGAGGGGCGGAGGCGTTGTGACACATCACGCACCGTGCGGCGAAGAGCGGCTGGATGTTCGCCACAAAGGTCGGCGTGCCGACGACCGGCGCCGGGGTCGGCGTGGGAGTCGGCGGCGGAGGCAACTGGTCTTTCAAGATTTCGCGCAGTTTGGGTGCGTTGAACCCGGCGTAGGTGAACACGTTGCCGTGACAGGCGCTGTTCGAGCAGAAGGAGGTGTTGCTCGTCCCGCCGGGGTCATCGGTGGTGTGGCAGTTCGCGCAGGTCGGGTTGAAGGCGTCGTGGTGCAGCGAGATCCAGTTCGGGTTCAGGTGCGATTCGGGCTCGGGGCCACGGCTGATCTCGATTCGCGTGGTGAAATCGCCCGCTTCGGCCACAATGGGGATGGCGTGACAAAGGTTGCATTCCAGACGAACGGCCTCATTGTCGGCGTTCAGATGCTTGCCGTCATGGCAGCGGAAGCATCCCGGCGAATTGACATGTCCGACGTTATTCGGGTGAGTGTCCCAGTCCGCTTTCTGCTCCGGGAAGACGGAATCGGAGTAAATTTTCTGGATCTCGGTGATGGCCTGTTCGATCGCCTCACCGTTCTCGGCGTAGAAATCAGGATATTGTTCACGGTAATACGCCCTCAGCGCGGAGGCGATGCTTTTCAGCCCCTCTTCCTTTGAGGGGTACCCGGCCCGCAAGACCTCTACCCCCTTACGATAGATTTCGGGGATTTCGGCGGAGATTTTGCCATGCGACAGGGCCGAGGACATGGACTCCTCGGGCGTGTAGATGCGATGGGTGATGCGGTTGTGACAGGTGATGCAATCCATGCGCTTGAGTTGGCTCTCATCAAGCGCGGTGGGGTCGAAGTCGGCCTCAATATCCACGTATTCTTCTATGCTCCCATCCTCGTTGACCACGCGCACATAGGGGATATGCTGCTCGTCCCTGTCTAAAGGATAATAATAGACCTCGTTCTCGATATGCCAGTGGATACCGCGTCCCAATCCCTCGCGTTTACTTCCACCTCCCGTCTTGAGGATCAGATAAATTTGATACGCGGTGTTCTCTTCGTCTTCGTTGTAATGGGTGATGACACGCAAACTGTCATCCGAGAACTTCTCCGGGGAATGGCAGCGCTCGCAGGAGACGCGCGCCGGGCGCATGCTTTCGATCTCAATGGGAAACTCATAGTCCTTGAACGCCAGAGAGACGATGTGCTTGATATCTCCTGCCTTGCGGGTAATCTGATTGCCGATGAACTCCCGCCCGATGTGACATTCTACGCAGGCTACCCGCGCATGGGGCGAAATCTGGTAAGCGGCGTACTCCGGCGGCATGGTGTGACAGGCCGTGCCGCAAAATTGCGGCGAGTTGGTATACTCCCACCCGTAGGCTCCTCCCGCCAGGATGGCTAAAAACAGGACGCTCAACACGAGGTAGGGCAACGCCAGCCTCCAGAACGGCGAATCGTTGGGAGGGAAGAAGAAACGTTTCATCCGACCTTTGAACGACACGATGACCTCCATCGAACCGATCCGAAAAAACGTTGCGGCAGCCCGGAAAGGTCAGATCGGCCAACGCTTTTTCGGGTCTTCAGGTATAGAGAAAGCCCCTCGCCGAATGCTTCTGCGGCGAGGACAGCAAGCACAGGTTGGTGGGGCATTAACCCCACAAACAAATTGGGTTACCTATCCCAATTATAGGCGCGCGTCGTTTTGGGCGACCAGGCAGAAAAGCATGTCTTAAGGGTAACAAACGTCACAGGTGGGGAGGAATTCTTGCGGTCGGCCCTGCCACACAAAAAAAGAACCGGGGAGGGCCTTCCCGCCTCTCCCCGGTATGGGCAATATCGTGACGCGCTTACTTCTCAGGAGCGCCGTCGTTAATCCACTCTTCCAATTGAGAGAGTTCCTCGAGGCTCAATTGTCCGTAGTGTCCTCCGGCGCTCATGACAATCACAATGCGGCTGTTAACGGCATCCCCCGGCAGGATGACCGGCCCGTTCTCGCCGCCCTTTAGGGCATCTTCGTAGGTAAGGTAGGAAAGACCACCCATTGCCGTCGCTCCATGACAGGTACCGCAGCGCAGTTGCAGCAACGGTCCGACGTAGGACTCCCATGTAAGAGCGGCAGCCGGTCCCGGCGTGGCCGTCGGCGTGGCGGTCGGGAGAGGCAACGGTGTGGGAGTTTGCGGAACGAAGACTGGCACCTGTTCCATCGGTGGGGGCGCAACGGTCGTGATGGCCGTCTCCTCATAGGAGACAAAACCGTAAACGGCTGCCAGCAGGACAACACTCAGGAGGGCAGCGATGGGGAAATACCATCGTTGCCGTCTGCGCAATGTCGTCGGGTCCGGACGTTGAGATTTGACGCCTGCCTTGATATCTGCCAGTTCAAGGGGATGCTCTTCGAGCATTTCCTCCTCGGTCAGTTTGCCGGTCCACATGGACTTGTTAAAGCGTCGCAGGTGAACGCCGTACATGTGCCAAATGAGCACTGCCAGCACGGCGAGAACCGCCTCCGCACCATGAGCCGCTTTGGCTGCCGGGATGAACTCCCCGGGCAACACCCTGGCGCTGGTAATCGGGTTCCACATCAGGAAGCCGGTCAACCCCATGATGAGGAGACCCCAAACCAGCGCCCAGTACTCAAACTTTTCTTCAAACGTATAACGCCCCATCTGAGGGCGAGATTTCCGCAGGCCGAGGTTGTACAGAAACATCTGCCACGCGTCGCGGACATCTTGCAGAGAAGGGAGCATGGTCATCGGCAGCCGCAGCACAAAGACCTTGTATCCCACAGAGAGGAGGTGGAAGATGGTCGAAAACATCAACACGGTCGCCGCGATGTGATGAATGGCACGGGCGTTTTCGACACCACCCAAGAACTGCATCAAAGCGAGCGATATTCTGGCGAGGGGATATTTCTGCGGCAGGCCTGTCAACGCCAGCGTAGTGAAGGAGAGCAGCATCACCAAGTGTTCGATACGCTGGGTCAGTGAAAAGCGAACATACGTTGCCTTGTCTTTGCTCATGAGTGGGCTGCTCCTTTCCGCCTGTCCATCAACCTTCTGATAGCATCGGTCAGGACAAAGATAGCCATGCCTCCTATGACGAGGGGAATCAAAATCTTATAGAAAAGGTTGACATAATAGACGACCGGATAACGATCTGGACTGGGGATATAGTGCCGCATCCAGGCATCCGGGAAATCGGCGGTGGCATCCGGATGGCAACGTCGGCAGGTCGTCAGCAAATTGTCTTTCATGGCAATGCCATATTGAGGGTCGTCGGTGCGTTTGATGGAGTGCACGCCATGGCAGTCCGTACAGACCGGTTTGTTGGTCGGCTGATCCGGGGCAATTTTCTCGAAGAGGACCACGGTTGTGCCGTGGAAGTCTGCCACATAGGTATCCAGGATCTGAGTGGAAATGCCGTATTTGTCCATGATACTCGCGTCGGTGTGACAGCGGGCACACAGTTGGGGCGTCAGGTTGTGGAAAGCGAAGTTGCCTTCCTGGGGCCCACGGACGTTGTGAACGCCATGGCAGTCAATGCACGTCGGTACATCCGGATTGCCATCTGTCAAGGCGGAGCCGTGAACGCTCTCTTTGTATTCCCCGTAGATCAGGCTGTGGCAACGCGCGCAAGTTTTGGGGATGTTGACACGCGCGGTGGGCGTCACTGCACCGCTCTCCGGGTCGGTGAGACGATGTTGATAATGGGGATTATGGCAATCGGTACAAATGGCCGCGTTGGTGTTGCCGGCGGCCAGAGCGCGCTGGTGAACGCTATCCAGGGTCAACTGGTACTGTTCACTGTGGCATTTCTGGCAGGAAACATAGTAGTGCATGGACACTTCGCGCAGAGTCTGGTACGTGCGTTCGGGGTGAGGAAATCCCGTAATATCCGTGTGGCAATCCACGCAAGCCAGTTGATTGCTGCCATGCACTCCTTCTTCGAAGGCGCTCTTGTCGATCGTCAGCAACAGAGTCTCTCCGCCGGGAAGTTCCACCGTAAACCCCTCTTGCGAGTGGCAAAACAGACAGGTATCGTTTGATTGAGGAGGGGAAGCCGCCGATACCGGAGCGACGTATAGGAGGCCGACGAAAATCAGCAGGAAAAATCCCAGGGTCAACAGGAATCGCTTCAAGGGTCACCTCTCGGCACTGAGATGATTAACCGCACGGCACGTGATACGGCGTTCTTCAGATGTTCCAATTGTACTTTGAGAAAAACAGCCCGTTTATTACGAAAACTTATCCTTGCCCATTACACAGGCTTGGAGACATCTGAGATGACAGGTCGGGCTGGCCTGTCTCACCAGCCCGACCTGGGTGGATGCAACGATGCAGACTACGGTGTGTGATATCCTGTGGCCATATCGATCAGTTCCTGGTCTGTCTTGGCCAGGGCACTGTCGGGAATATGACAGTGGCGGCAGGCGAAGTCGAGACCGATCTGTGAGAGGGCGTATTTGCCGTCCTCGGTGAACTGACCGATCTGGGTTGGGTCAATGGCCATCAGGTGGGTGCGGATATCGCCGGTGAACGTATCGGGGTTGGCGGTCGCGCTCTTGACCAGGCGCGGCATGTGGCACTCGATGCAGGCCACGCCCATGGCGACGTGTTGCTCGTTCTTCTGGTACTTGGCCTCTTTCCAGTGGCAGTCTTCGCACTGGGTGCGGGTGACCTTCACGGTCGGGTCGTTCGCCTGCGCCTTGCGCAGTTGGATCACACCCGCGTGCGGGTCGTGGCAGTCCACGCAATCCAGCACGAAGTGCTTGCTCTGGAAGAGTTCCTCGTACTGCTCGTGGTGCTTGATGAAGCCGCCGCTGGCATCCACTTCCTCGAAACTGCCGCGCAGGTGGCACTCACCGCACAGAGCCGAATCGCGCTCCACCTTCATGGCGACACCGCGCGGATTGTCCGCGTGCAGGCTACCGGGGCCGTGGCAGCGCTCGCACTTGATGCCGGGTTC
>RFJH01000354.1 GCA_003694975.1 Anaerolineae bacterium
AAACAGTATACCAGAGTCACGGGACGACGTACTCGGCACGCAGGGTGCCGCTTGCATCATAGAGGCGCACCGTCTCACCGGATTCCCAGATGGGCGCGTGCCGGCCCCAATACAGAGCAACCGCCGTATCGCTGCCGGACATGGTATAGACCTGCACCGACCCCTGCGGGTACAGTTTGAAGCGCGGGAAGGTGAACGTGTTGCCGTCCTCGTCGCGGATTTGCCAGTTGGTCATGTCCAGTTCGCCTTCGCCGTTATAACGGATGAGGACGGTCTCCGCGCCGAGGGTCCCGGCACCGACCACGCTGACAATCTCAACCGGGACGGTCTCCCCGACCTCGGCCTGTGTCACATCGAGGGGCGCGTTCGCGGCAACGGGAGCCACGGGCTGAGTGGGCGCGCGATAGGTACGGTCGTACCAGAACAGGATGAGGCCGGTCACGCAGGCGGAGACGAAGATATTCAATAGGAGATAGAACAGCAACTGACGGCGCTTCATCTCCCCTGTATGATAGCACAATTCAGGCTTCCGGACGATGTAAAAGCCAGGCGACCCAATCCTCCCGCCGACGCTGTTCGCCTCGCGCCAGACCCCGGGTCTGCGCGGCTGCGAGGAGCGCCTCTTCCTGCTCCTGGAGAATCCCGCTCAAAATCAATCCCCCACCCGGAGCGACCAGGTCGCCCAGGCCGTCTTCGAGCAGACGCAGAAGGACCGGTGCGAGGATGTTGGCGAGGACGAGAGGGGCTTGCCGCAAAGAAAACGAGCCGGCGCGTATTTCGGCCACCGAACCGACCTCGAAGGTGACGCCCTCCTCGATACCGTTGGCGGCAGCGTTGTGACGGGCTGCCATGACCGCCGCGGCGTCCACGTCCACGCCGAGGACGCGGCGGGCACCGAGTTTGCGCGCCGCGATGGAAAGAATGCCCGATCCGCACCCAACGTCAATGACTTCGTGGGGTGGTCGGGTGTTGAAGCACATCTCCATCAATTCCAGAGTCAGTTGAGTGGAAGGGTGCGTCCCGGTGCCGAAGGCCATGCCCGGGTCAATCTTGACCTGAATGCGTTCGGGGTCGGGGGAATCCAGCCAGGGCGGGAGGACGATCAGGCGTTCGCCGATGGGGATAGGGTGGAAATGTTCTTTCCAGGCTTCCATCCAATTCCGGTCGTCCAGGGGCGTGAAAGTCGGCGCGGGGAGGGGACGGATGCGCCCCAGATACCACAGCGCCTCCTCCACCTGCCGCCGGCGCATCTCGATCTGTTCGTCCACAGGAAGATAGGCGAACACGCGCACCGCGTCCGGCGGAGCGTCCGCCTCGTGCTCAATGACCACGCCGCGCGGGGCATAACGCGCCAGGACGTCGGCCACCGCCTCGGCCAGTTCACCATCCACGGTGAGAGAGACTTCCAGCCAGCGTACCCTCATCGAGCGCCGTCATCCCCCCAACGCTTCATTCAACCAGTCCAGAAAGCCTTTATCCTTGGGTCTGGGTGAGGTACCCAGCGTGGCGGCCAGTTTCTCGAAGAGTTCGCGCTGCTCGCGGGTCAATTTCGTAGGGATTTCTACATTAACAATGACCAATTGATCGCCACGCCCGTTGCGCCGCAAGTGGGGCACTCCCTTGCCTTTCAACCGGAAGACCTTGCCCGGTTGCGTACCTGCCGGGATACGCAATTTCTCGCTCCCATCCACGGTGGGGACTTCGACCTCCGCACCTAAGGCGGCCTGGGCGACGTTGATATCCAGGTTGAGAAGGATGTCATCGTCGCGACGCCTGAAGAACTTGTGCGGTCGCACGCGCAGGAGAAGGTACATATCGCCGTTCGGCCCGCCGTAGATGCCCGGCTGCCCCTCTCCCGGCAGGCGCACCTGGGTGCCGGTGTCCACGCCAGCGGGGATGCGGACGCGTTTGCGCACCGTCTTGCGCTCCAGGCCTTTGCCTTTGCAGGTATGGCAGGGGGTAGAGATGACCTCGCCGCTTCCACCGCAGGTAGGGCAGGTGCTGGTCTGCACCAGCGAGCCGAGGAAAGTCTGCCGCACCTGACGGATCTCGCCGCTCCCTCCACAGGTGGCGCAGCGGGAAGGAGAGGTGCCCGGTTCCGCGCCGCTCCCGCCACAGGTCGCGCAGGTCTCGTCGCGCTGGAACTCCACTTCTTTTTCCACGCCGAAGACGGCCTCCTCGAAGGTCAGTTCGACCTCCATCTGCAGGTCGCGCCCGCGGCGAGGTGTGCGGCGGCGAGCGCGTCTCCCCACACCAAAGCCGAAACTGCCGAAGAGTTCCTCGAACAGATCGGCGAAGTCCATGGTGAAATCGGGCATGCCTCCCAGGTCGCCCAGGCCGGCGCGTCCGTAGCGGTCGTAGCGGGCGCGCTTTTCGGGGTCGGAGAGCACGCCGTAGGCTTCATTAATCTCTTTGAACTTCTCCTCGGCATCCGGCGCGTCGCTCACATCGGGATGGTACTGCCGCGCCAGTCGGCGGAAGGCTGCCTTGATTTCATCCAGCGAGGCATCGCGAGGGACGCCGAGGATTTCGTAGTAATCGCGGGAGGTCATGACGGTTCAAATCTCCCTCAATCCACGTCTCTGGCTTCGCCGTCCACCACGTCGCCCTGGTCAGCATCTCCGGGGCTCTGAGCACCTCCACCGGCCTGTGGATTCTGGCCGTAGGCCGCCGTACCGACCTCTTGCAACGCCCCCATCAGGGCCTCCGTAGCCTTCCTGATGGCCTGGCTATCATCGCCCTCCATGACCTTACGAACCTCGGCAATCTTGCTCTCGACCTCCTGCTTCTTCGCCTCAGGCACTTTGTCACCCAGGTCGCGGAGGGCTTTCTGTGCCGCGTAGACGGCGTTATCGGCCTGATTGCGTGCCTCAACGAGTTCTTTGCGCCTGCGGTCTTCTTCGGCGTGTTCTTCGGCCTCCTTGCGCATTCGCTCGATCTCCTCTTCGCTCAGGCCGGAGGAGGCGGTGATGGTAATGTGTTGACTGCGACCGGTGGCCTTGTCCTTCGCCGTGACCTTCAGAATGCCATTGGCATCAATATCGAACGTGACCTCGATCTGCGGCACGCCGCGCGGCGCGGGGGGGATACCGTCCAGAATGAATTTCCCCAGCGACTTGTTATCCGCCGCCATGGGGCGCTCCCCCTGCACGACGTGGATTTCCACCTGGGACTGGTTATCCGAGGCCGTGGAGAAAATCTGGCTCTTGCGCGTTGGAATGGTGGTGTTACGCTCGATGATCGGCGTGGCGACTCCGCCCAGAGTCTCGACGGAAAGAGTCAGGGGAGTGACGTCGAGGAGCAAGATATCTTTCACCTCTCCACCCAGCACACCGGCCTGAATGGCCGCGCCGACGGCAACGACCTCATCCGGGTTGACGCCCTTGTGGGGTTCTTTGCCGAAAAGGGAACGCACGGCCTCCTGGATGGCGGGCATACGCGTCATGCCACCGACCAGGATGACCTCGTCCACGTCTTGCGGGGAGAGACCGGCATCCTCCAACGCCTGATGTACCGGTTGCAACGTGCGCTCGACCAGGTCGGCGGTCAACTGCTCCAGTTTGGCGCGCGTGAGCGTGGTCACGAGATGTTTCGGGCCAGAGGCATCGGCGGTGATGTACGGCAAGTTGATCTCGGTCTGCAAGACGGTGGAAAGTTCGATCTTCGCCCGTTCGGCGGCCTCCTTCAAACGCTGCAACGCCTGTCGGTCCTGACGCAGGTCAATGCCGTGCTCCTTCTGGAACTCATCGGCCAGATAGTCCATGATACGCTGGTCGAAGTCATCGCCGCCGAGGAAGGTATCGCCGCTGGTGGAGCGCACCTGGAAGACTCCCTCGCCCACCTCCAGGATGGAGATATCGAACGTGCCGCCGCCGAGATCATAAACGGCGATGACCTCGTCTTTCTTCTTATCCAGGCCATAGGCCAGCGAGGAGGCCGTCGGCTCGTTGATGATGCGCAAGACCTCCAGACCGGCGATTCGGCCTGCGTCCTTGGTCGCATTGCGTTGAGAGTCGTTGAAATAGGCGGGGACGGTGATGACGGCCTGAGTCACCGGTTCGCCGAGATACGCCTCGGCGTCCGCCTTGATCTTCGCCAGGATCATGGCCGAGATCTCCGGAGGCGAGTACTCCTTGCCCCCCATCACCACGCGCACGTCGCCGTTCGGCGCGGCGGTCACCTTATAGGGGACGCGCTTGCGCGTGCGTTCCACCTCCGGATCGTCCGCCTTGCGCCCCATAAAGCGCTTGATGGAGAAAATGGTGTTCTCCGGGTTGACGATGGCCTGGTTGCGCGCCACCCGCCCGACCAGGCGTTCGTTGTTCTTGTTGATTGCCACCACCGAGGGGACAAGCCGCTCTCCCTCCGCAGAGGGGATGACGACCGGAGCACCGCCGCTCATCACCGCAGCGACGGAGTTCGTTGTACCCAAATCAATGCCGATGATCTTTCCCATGAAACATCACTCCAGAAATCAAGCATCCCAAAGGACGCGGTGTCACTGCGCCACCCGCACCAGAGCAGGACGAATGACGCGATCCCCAAGCATATACCCCTGTTGTACAACCTCGATGACCTGGCCACTCTCGTGCTCCTCGCTGGGTTCGTGGGAGATGGCCTCGTGGAAGTTGGGGTCGAACATCTTGCCTTCCGCCTCAATGCGTGTGACGCCCTCGGCGGTCAGGATGGATTGCAACTTTCGATAAACCAACTCGATCCCCTCCACCCAGTCTTTGACGTTCTCGTCGGCGGGGCGGTTCTGCAAAGCGCGCTCCAGGTCATCCAGGATGGGCAAGAAGCGCGTGATGATATCGCCGCGCATGGCCTGATAGAGTTTGTCGTTCTCGCGCTCCATGCGCTTGCGGAAATTGATGAACTCGGCCTGAGCACGCTGCCAGCCATCCAGGTACTCAGCAGCCTTCGCCTCGGCCTCCTCCAGTTTCCGCGTCAACTCTTCGACCGAGGCGGTCGCCTCCTCTGAGGCCGCTTCCGCCTCGCTCTGGACCTCAGGGGACGTCTCCGGCTCCCGAGCGGCTTCCTCGGCCGGGGCCTGTTCCTCTGCTGTCACTTCGGGTTGGGTCTTCTCTTTTTTTCTTTTGCTCATCGTATCGGTTCACCTCGAAACAAAGATGATTTCACCGGACGAGCCGGCCTGTGCGGCATCGGCACGAGAGACGCGCCAGCCTATGACTAGGCCTGCCCGCCCGCCAGAGTCTCCTGAATCAGGTCGCTCAACAGATAGGCGACAAAACGCACAGTAGGGATGGTGCGCGTGTAGGACATGCGCATCGGTCCCAGCACCCCCAGCGTACCGGTGACCAACCCCGGAACGCCGTAACGCGCCAGGATCATCGAGCACTGATGCAGTTCTTCCCACGTCCCTTCGCCACCGATCAGGATTTGCAAGCCGCCCACGTTGCTCTTCATCACCGTGCGCGCTAGTAAGTCCTGCAACAGAGAACGTTCCTCGATCAGGCGCAACGCGCGGCGCGCTTCCCCCGAAGCGGTGAACTCCGGTTCGGAAAGCACATTGGTCAGGCCATCAATGTACACCTCTCCGGAGACGCGTTCATCCGCGGCGCGCATATCGCGCAGGAGCACGGTCAGGACATCGTTCTCCAGGGCATCAGTGCGAGAAGACAGAGTTGCGATTTCGTCCGCACTGCGACCCGCACAAAGGCGATTCAGTTGCTCGGCCACACGGCTGAGGCGCTCCTGCGAGACCGGCTCGGCCAGGGTCAGAATCTGCTGCAGCACCTCGCCACCGGCCAGGACGAGCACCATGAGCACCTGTCGCCCCTGGGTGGAAATCAATTCGAGGTGCTTATAGCGCGCCTTCTCTGCATGGGGCGCGGTGACCAGGGAGACGGCTCGCGATTGATGCGCCAACACGGAAGCGGCCAGATGCATCCACTCCTCGATATCGTGGCGCGCCTGGAAGAACTGATGCGTGATGGTGTGCTGCACCTCGGAGGGCAACTCTACCTGATTCACCAGTTGCCCGACGAAGTAACGATATCCATCCTCAGTAGGGACGCGGCCCGCCGAGGTGTGGGGTTGAGTCAGATAGCCCATCTCGGTCAGCGCGGCCAGTTCGTTGCGCACCGTCGCCGGGCTGACATCCAGGCGATAGCGCTCCACCAGGCGCTTCGAGCCGACCGGCTGGGCCGTCTCGATATACTCGCGCACCACCAGCATCAGGATTCTCTTTTGACGTTCGGTCAGTTCGGTCATAAAGGCCTCACACGGAAGTTTAGCACTCTCGCTTCGAGAGTGCTAAAACTGCATTTCTAATGATAACATGTCTGCAAAAAGGCGTCAATGAACACGGTTTCCCCGACCAATTGCTCTGCTATTGTTTTAACGGATTCTGTGCTAAACTCTATTTTGTACCCCATTTCGGCGAGTTGCTCCACATCTCTATCCCTAAGTATCTATCCGAAAAATCTTTTGATCACAGGGATCGCTCTAATGGTAGAAGCCAAGACGGTGGCCGAGTAGGTGCGAAGCACCGTATCGAGGCCC
>RFJH01000355.1 GCA_003694975.1 Anaerolineae bacterium
GACCTGAGTCAGTTGCGCAAACTGGGGGTGAACACCGCCCGCGCCGCCGATTTCGTTCTGCTGGACGGCAAACCCCCGGCGCGGCAACTGGCGTTTGCGCTGTAGGAAAACTGCTCGTCAGTTGTCCAAATTCGCTTCGCTCACAGTGACACGAGGCAACGCAACTGGCAAGCGGTTGCGCCACAGCAAATCGCCCTCGGGGTGATGCGAGCGTTAGCGAGCATCGCATCGAGGAGAGCGGTTGCCAGAGCGCCCCTCGATACGAGCGCTGCGCGCTCACTCGGGGCAATGTAGCGGTGCTATACTTGACCCATCATCTCAACTCTACCTGATGAAATGAACCCTTCAACAAGAAAACTTTCCGGCATGCGCGCCTTCATGCTCGTGTGGGTAGGACAGGCCATTTCCTTGCTGGGAACAGGTATGTCCAACTTCGCACTTACCATCTGGGCTTACGAGGTTAGCGGCAAAGCGACCGCACTGGCGCTGGTAGGCTTCTTCTTCGTCACTCCCATGCTGCTTATCAGTCCGATTGCCGGGGCGCTGGTAGACCGCTCCAACCGCAAAATGATGATGATGGTCAGCGACCTGGGGGCAGGGCTGGCAACTGTGGTCATCTTCCTGCTGCATAGCGCGGGAGTGCTCCGGGTATGGCATCTGTATGTGGCCGCCCTGATCGCAGGTACCACTCAAACCTTCCAGTGGCCTGCCTACTCCGCAGCCATCACGATGATGATTCCCAAAGAGCACTACGGGCGCGCCAGCGGCCTGACGCAGTTGGCCGATTCCGCTTCCGGCATTTTCGCGCCCATCCTGGCCGGCGCGCTCCTGGGCATCATTGGCCTGCGCGGCATTCTGCTGATTGACATTACGACCTTCCTCTTCGCCATTGGCGCACTGCTGGTCATCTACGTCCCCCAGCCGGAGCGCACCGCAGAAGACAAGGCAGGAGAAGGCAATCTGTGGCAAGAATCGCTTTTCGGATTCCGATATATCTTTGAGCGTCCCAGTCTGTTAGGACTACAACTGGTCTTTTTGTTTGGCAATTTGTTTGCCACCCTGGGGTTTACCGTAATTGCGCCGATGATTCTGGCGCGCACCGGAAACGACGAAATCTCCCTGGCCACGGTACAATCGGCGGGTGCCATCGGCGGCGTGGTCGGCGCGTTGCTGATGAGCGCCTGGGGTGGCCCGAGGAAGCGCGTCCACGGGGTGCTCATGGGATGGATGCTGGCCGGCATCTTCGGCCTGGGGTTGATGGGAGCAGGGCGTGCGTTGCCTGCATGGGCAGCGGCATCGTTCCTGGAAGCGTTCATCGTCCCCATACTGAACGGTTCCAATCAGGCCATCTGGCAGGCCAAGGTCGCCCCAGATGTGCAGGGGCGCGTCTTTTCCATCCGGCGGGTGATTGCCTGGCTGGTCAACCCTCTGGCAACGCTGATCGCCGGTCCGCTCGCCGATGTGGTCATGGAACCGTCCATGCAATCCGGCGGCTGGGTGTACCGGTTGTTTCACACGCTGGTAGGCAGTGGACCGGGAGCAGGTATGTCGGTGATGGTGCTGCTTTCCGGGCTATTCGTGGTCTGTGTGGGGCTGGCCGGGTATGCCTTCCGCGTCGTGCGAGATGTCGAGACCTTGTTGCCCGACCATGCCGTCGCCGCCGCGACCGGCATGGAGTAGCAAACAACCCGACAGCATGTGAGGGCATTTGCTTTCCGAGTGGCCGCGACTGCGCTCCGAGTGATACGAGCGTTAGCGAACATCGCACCGAAGAGAGCCCCTCGATACGAGCACTACGTGCTCTACTCGGGGCGCGAGGTGTCTTTGTTGCCGGCCTCCTCTTTGTTGCGTTCCTCGCCGAGCGCCTCGCCCTGAGCCTGTCGAAGGGGAACGAAGTCAAGGCGACTGCGCTTCGACTACGGGTCTCGATACGCTTCGCCCGACCGTAGTTTACCCCGAGTAAATCGAGGGGCTCAGCATGAACCTCGCCGAGCGGAGGCCGACCGAAAGGGAGGCCGTAGTCGAGGCGCTTCGTGCCGAGCATCGTCGAGGCACTCGCCAAGCCGTGGCGCTATTTAGGGCGCGCTCCTCGCTTCCTCGAAAGCGACGCGACCGAAAACGGCGGGACGCGGTTCAGCCACAGCAGGCGCACGCCCCTCTCGCCAACGGCCAGCGCGGTGACCGAGCCGGTCTCCACGTGCAGGCGCTGGAAGAAATCCAGCGGCAGGCCGATGTAGTGCGCCACCGCCAGTTTGATCGGGTCGGCGTGGAAGAAAACGGCAAGGGCATCTTTCGGACGGTGGCGGGCGAGGATGTCTTCCAGAGCGGCGACGACGCGCGCCTGCGCCTGGTGGAACGTCTCGCCTTCCGGGAAACCTGCCCGCGAGGGGGCTTCCTGTACCATCCTCCAGGCTTTGGTGCGCCGCAGGGACTTCAGCGTCCGTCCCTGCCATCTCCCCACGTCAATCTCCAGTAACTCGGGCAAGACGGTCACCTCCAGGCGGCGCGCCTCGGCCAGGGGCTGCGCCGTCTCGATGGCGCGTTCGAGGGGGCTGGCATAGACCGCCTTCAGCGGGAGCACGCCCAGGGTCTCCGCGAGGGCGGCGGCCTGCTCCCGTCCGCGCGCGTTCAGGTGGACTCCGGGCAGGCGTCCGGCCAGTTTCCCTTTATGGGTGTAGTCGTTCTCGCCGTGTCGGATGAGGAAGAGGAGCGGCATGATTCACCCTCCGAGAATGGACTCGCCGATCCGGCGTATCTCCTGCCGATACGCCGTCAGCAGACGCCTCGTCAGCGGACCCGGAACCCCCTCCCCCACCGGGACGTCGTCCACGCGGACGATGGGCACCGGCCCCCGCGAACTGCTGCACAGGAACGCTTCCGCGATGAAGGGCAGGTCGGCGACGGGCAGGGCGCGGTAGCGACGCGGGATCCCGAGCCGCCGCGCCAGGCGCAGGAGGACGGCGCGGGTCACGCCGGGGAGGACGTTGTGCTTCGCCGTGCCGAGCACCCCGTCCCGGACGTAGAAGAAGTTGCTGCTCAACCCTTCCCAGATGCGTCCGTTGTGGGTGATCAGGCCCTCATACGCCCCGGCCTGACGGACGCGTTCCAGCGCGCTGCGCCGGGCTTCCACGTAGTCGCTGCGCTTCAGGCGCGGCGACTCGCGCCGGAAGGGGACGGTCACGGCGGAGACGCCTTGCTCGTAGAGTCGCTCCGGCGGCGGGCGAAAGGACTCGATGGCGAGGTAGAACGTCCCGTCGGTGGCCAGATGCAGGCGCACGCGGGCCTCTCCCGGACGCCACGCCGCGAGCAGGGCATCGAGCACACGGCGCAACTCCCCCTCCGCCCGGGCGACCGGAACACCCGAGGCGCGCGCCGGTTCGTAGAGGCGCGCCAGGTGAAGAGAAAGGCCGACCACCTTCCGCGCTCCATCAACGGTGCGAAAGGTGGTGTAGAACCCCTGCGGCCATGCGTGCGAAAGGTCGTCAAGCGAGGCGTCGTCTGGGACGGGGAGCGCCTGCACGGTGTGGGATGTGATGCGCCAGGCTTTTTTCATTGTGGCCGTCGAGATCGGGGCATACGGGGGAAGAGGGAAAATGCAAGTGCCTGATGCCAGTTCAGGATATTGTAGCACAAAGGGCGA
>RFJH01000063.1 GCA_003694975.1 Anaerolineae bacterium
ACAGCCATAGACTCCCTAGAAAAGCCGGAAATGTTATCCTGTAACGAAGCATCGCACTCTCTCGAACGTGATCTCCTAAAACTGAGCACTTTTTAGGCGATTTACAGGGAGATGTCAAGGTCCCCTGAAGTTGAGCAAGACAACAGACGCTCTCGAACTCAGCAGCAAGATACCCCACCGAGGAGCGCATGTGCCCGGCATTGACCATCGCTCCCATTCTCGCCTACACTTCACATCCCGAGGGCATAAAAGTCGTGTATCCCGCTTTGCCCAAATGTATCCTATAATAATACACAACCTATCGGCCAACCCATAGCCTCGCCGGGATGTGTATGGCGTAGAAAATACCTGCTCGCAGGGAGGTCGCCGTGCTCGAAGTCGAACTGTTTACCACAGACCACGTCATTCGTGGCTACGTCGAGACGGGCGGGGAGCGCCTGAGCGACATGCTGAACAATCGCAAGGAGTCCTCCGTCCTGATCACCCAGGCCTACATGATGCGCTTGCTCAACGTTGGCAAAACCGCCCCGGCGCGTATCTTCGAGGCCTGCATCGAGAAACGTTTTATCCTCTTCGCCCGCCCCGTCGCCCAGGACCTGACACATAAGAGCCTGTTCCGCCGTACCACACGCCAGATCTACCGCATCGCCGTCAACGTGCCCGCCTTCGAAATTCAAGGGAGCATTCACACGACCGGCAGCCTGGATATTCAGCGCATTTTGATCGAGCGTCCGGAGGAATTCATCCCCCTTACCTCTGCCACCGCGCGCTATATGCTCAACCCGCGCCTGGTCATCCAGTCCGGCATCCTGGTATTCAACAAATCTCATGTCAGCCTGATCGCTGAAATTCTCGCCGACGACGCCCCACGAGGCGAAGCATCCACAACGCCATGACCTCTTCTCCATCGCTTCCCAACTTCGATACAATCCTCGACCGTCGCGCCAGCGATAGCATCAAATGGAATCGCTTCGAGAAAGACGTGCTCCCATTGTGGGTGGCCGATATGGACTTCTCCGCGCCGGAGCCGGTGCTGCGCGCCCTGAGAGAGCGCCTGAGACACGGCATCTTCGGCTATCCGCAAGAGGTGCGCGGGAGTCGTGAGGCCGTGCTTTCCTGGCTGGAGAGGCGTCACGACTGGCGCGTGGACGCCGAAGCGCTGGTCTTTCTCCCCGGCGTGGTCACCGGCTTCAACCTGGCCCTTCAGGCGCTGGGAAACCCCGGCGAGCGCGCCCTGGTCCAACCACCGACCTATCGTCCACTCATGGAGGCGCCGCGTCACGCCAGCATGTTCCGCAGCAACGCACCCCTCGTGCAGGATACCGATGGCCGGTACTGCATAGATTTCGACGCCTTCGAGGCTGCCATCACGCCGGAGACACGTTTCTTCCTCCTTTGCAACCCTCACAACCCCACAGGTCGCGTCTTCCGCCGAGACGAACTGGAGCGCATGGCCGAGACTTGTCTGCGCCACGACCTTGTCATTATCTCCGACGAAATTCATCACGATCTGACGTACAGTGGACACAAACACATCCCCATCGCCTCCCTCGATCCGGAGATCGCGGCGCACACCATCACGCTGATCGCACCCAGCAAGACCTTCAACATTGCCGGCCTGAAGGCCTCGGTAGCCATCATCCCAAACAAAAACCTGCGCAAACGCTATGAAGCCGCCCGTCGTGGTCTGGTGGATTGGGTCAATCTGATGGGGCAAATCGCCCTGCGCGCCGCTTACGGCGAAGGCGACTCCTGGCTGGATGCTCTGCTGCACTATCTGGAAGCCAACCGCGAGTACCTGTTCAACTTTGTCCATCGCGAGTTACCCGGCGTGCGTATGGCAAAACCGGAGGGAACGTTCCTGGCCTGGCTGGACTGCCGCCAGGCGAACATCCAGGGCAACCCCGCCGCCTTTTTCCTGAAACACGCTCGCGTCGCCTTGAACGAGGGAAAATGGTTTGGCTCACAGGGAAAAGGGTTCGTGCGGCTGAATTTTGGTTGTCCCCGTGCCACGCTGAAAGAAGCACTGGAACGAATGAAAGCCGCCCTGACCGCCTGAAGCATCACGCCTCAGGGCGCTCCCGATCAAGCCACAGTTCGCGGTACTTACGGTTCCAGTCAATGGTGAAACGACCTGCGATCACCAGACCGGCCGCCACGGCTACCCACAGCACCACCCCCCGCAGACCGACCAGCCACAACACTACCGGCCCAATCAGGCCAGCGAATAGACTGCCGCGCGCCGCGTGGCGAATGAGCAACACCAGAGCCAGGAGAGTCGCCAGAGCAATCAGGAACCCCAGGGGAGAGACCGCCAACAGCGCTCCACCGCTGACCGCCAGCCCCATCCCGCCGCGAAATCCGGCGAACAGCGGCCAGCAATGCCCGATCACGGCCAGTGCCGCCGTCAACGCCACAGCCCGATCAGGGAGACCGGCACGGACGGCGAAGTACGTTGGCAGGAACCCCTTGCCCATGTCCAGGACCAGCACCAACGCCCCTGCCGTCCAGCCCGCCTGGCGGATGGTGTTCGTCGTCGTGACGTGGCCGGAGCCCCCATCTCGTACGTCCACTCCCTTGACCAGTCGCGTGACCCATAGGGCAAACGGCAGCGAACCGGAAAGATACCCCCAAAGCCAGAAAAGAAACATCTCAAATTGCATTATCACTCCTGCAGGAAGGATGTGTTCTCATTGTACAATCATTTCCCAATTGTAAGGCACCTGTTATGAAAGATGCGCCTGGCAGAGGTAGAATTACAGCAAGGAAAGCAAGGAGTTTGCACCCATGTCCAAAGGAACTATCCTCTGCGTTGAAGATAATCGCGAGAACCGCCTTCTCCTTCGGCGCGTTCTGGAAGCCGAGGGATATCAGGTCGTAGAAGCCGGGAGCGCCGAAGAAGCCCTCGCCTGCCTGGAAAATGGCAAACCCCATCTCATCCTGATGGACATCAATATGCCCAACGTGGATGGATATACGCTAACCGCACAGATCAAATCACAGCCGGGATTCAAGGATGTCCCTATCATCGCCGTGACGGCCAACGTCATGCGCGGCGACCGGGAGCGCATTTTGGGTGCCGGCTGTGATGGCTATATCCAAAAACCGATTGATATTGACGCACTTACCTATCACATCGAACGTTACCTGACGAGGAGTAGCCGTGACTGAGACCCAAAACCCCACCCATCCTCCCTCCGTCGAGACCCCTAAATCCATGAGTGATACTCAACCCCTGCGCAGGCCGTCCATCCCCAAAGATGCTACGGTCCTGGTGGTGGAAGACAACGTCTCCAACTTCGTTCTGATCGCTCGTATGCTCGGCTACCTGGGAATTCACTGCGAGTGGAAGACCTCAGGCTACGAGGTGGTCGAGTATGCCGACACCCTGCCCCGCCTCGACCTGATTTTGATGGATATCCGATTGCCCTACGAGGATGGCTACGGCGCCTTGCAAAAAATTCGCGCCACAGAACACCTCAAATCCATCCCCATCGTCGCCGTCACCGCGGAGGCCAACGAAGAACAAATGGAAAAAGCCCGCCGCGCCGGCTTTGACGGCTTTTTAGGAAAACCTCTCGACCCCGACCGCTTCCCCGACCAAATCCGTCGCATCCTGGCCGGAGAATCCGTCTGGGAACTGTGAGGAAACCCCATGTCCGACCTCGCCTACTCCTCCGTGTCCGGTCTCCCTGAGAGAAGGTTTAGGGGACGCCTGGCGCGCTCGCTCCTGTGGACGTTCCTGATTCTCACGATAATCCCCCTGGCCCTGGTCGCAGCCGGTGGCTACTTCCGGGCGCGCGCGCTACTACGGAACCAGGCCGGAGAACAAATCGAAACCACAACCATCACCCAGGCCC
>RFJH01000064.1 GCA_003694975.1 Anaerolineae bacterium
GCATCGGGCATGTTGTGAAGCAGGTTATTGAGGAAGGTCTCGGCTTCGTTGTGTTCTTGATCCATGTTTGCGCGCTCGCCGATATCTCTCAGGACGTGCTTCGTTCCCAGGAAGCGACCGTCTGCGTCCAGGATAGGCGTGACTTCGATTTCCAGGTCACGCCCTCCCTGGGTGATGCGGATGACCTCGCGCCGTTTTCGACGGCGCACCCTTTCCAGCGGGCAGGCGGGGATGTAGGTGTCCGTCTGATGGACGGCGCGGTAACATTCTGCGCCCGTGATCTCCCGGCGCGGCGAGCCGACGAGGGTGGTCGCGGCCCGGTTGCAGCGCACGATGACGGATTGGGCGTCGGTCAGGAAGATGCCGTCCTCATCGTTATCATAGGCGGGGTGCCAGTGGGCGGCAAGGGGGTCTTCCCCGCGTGGTGGAGAGGGAACGGAGGAGCACTTTTTGGAAGAGCACAAAAGTTCTGCTTCTCCCTTAGAAGTATAGAATGACGCCTTACAGTATAGCATTTTCTGACGGAGAGAAAGATTACAGTTCTGTTATCTTTTGGGCCTCGCCGTGCCTTTCGGCCCCGAAGCGCATCTCGCCGGACGGTAAACCGTCCGGCTCGCGGCACAAAGCCCCTCGGCGGGGCTCGCGGCGCTGTAGGGCGGGATTCATCCCGTCCGCTCGGCGGAGGCGCCGGAGGCTGAACCCTCCGGCTCAGCACATGAAGCCCCTTCGGGGCTGTTTTCGGCTCGCGGGGCGCGCAGTCGAAGCGCCTCGCGCAATGGCGTCTCGACTTCGGGTCTCGATACGCTTCGCTACTCGACCCTCCGCTCGACGCGATGTCTCGCGCCGGGCTTGTAGGACAACCGCTTGCGGTTGTCTCGCCCCTCTCGCCGGAGTCGCTCAGCGCATGAAGCCTCTTCGGGGCTGTTTTCGGTCCGCAGGGTGAAGCGCGGGTGAGGCGCCCTGTGCAAGGATGTAGCGCAGGGCTTTGCCTTGCGCGGACAGGCCGAAGGCTTGTCCTACCATCCGCCCCCTGTTGCGCGGGATTCATCCCGTCCGCTCGGCGGAGGCTGGAGCCTTTGGTTCAGCACACAAAACCCTGGAGCAGGGCGTTGAAAAGAGAGTACAATTCGAGGGCCTTTCCCGGCATTGCGGGGCTCTTTCTCCCCCGCCGGGCCGGAGAATGATTTGCGGAGGTTCCGATGGACTACGTGGATTTGCGTTCGGATACGGTGACCCACCCCACGCCGGAGATGCGTGAGGCGATGGCGAAAGCCGTCGTGGGGGACGATGTGTACGGCGAGGACCCGACGGTCAACCGCCTGCAAGAGATGGCCGCGGCGATGGTGGGGCAGGAGGCCGGGTTGTTCGTCCCCTCGGGGACGATGGGCAACCTGACCGCGATTCTGGCGCACTGCGGGCGCGGGGATGAAATCATCGTGGGGAAGCGGGCGCATACCTTCCTCTACGAGGCAGGGGGCGTCTCGGCGCTGGGCGGTGTGCACTCCAACCAGATTATGGAGCAACCGGACGGTTCGCTCGCCCTGGAGGACATTCAGGCGGCCATCCGCGCCGACGACGTACATCAGCCGGTGACGCGCCTGATCTGCCTGGAGAACACGCACAACCGCTGCGGCGGCACGTTCCAGACCCCGGCGTACACGCGGCGCGTGTGCGATTTCGCCCATGAACGAGGCCTGAAGGTGCACCTGGACGGGGCGCGCCTGTTCAACGCCGCGACGGCGCAGGGGGTCCCGGCGCGGGACCTGACGGAGGGGGTGGATTCGGTCACGTTTTGCCTGAGCAAGGGGCTGTGCGCGCCGGTCGGCTCGGTGCTATGCGGGTCGCGCGAGTTCATCGCGCGGGCGCGGCGAATCCGCAAGCAGTTGGGCGGGGGGATGCGTCAGGTCGGCGTGTTGGCTGCGGCGGGGATCGTGGCGCTGGAGAAGATGGTAGGCCGCCTCGGCGAAGACCACGCGCGGGCGCGGCGACTGGCCGAGGGTCTGCGCGCGATACGGGGTCTCGTCCTGGACGAGGGGACTCCGGCGACGAACATGGTCTTCCTCTCCCTGGCGGAGGAGGTGCCGTTCACGGCGCGGGAGGTGGCGGAGAAGATGAAGTCGCTGGGGGTGCTGGTGGGCGTGGTCGGCGAGAGGCGTTTTCGCCTGGTGACGCACTACTGGGTGGACGATGAGGGAGTGGAAAAAGCGATAGAGGCGTTTCAAGAGGCGCTGGCGTAGCCCTCTCAGGGACGGGCGATGCGCCAGTGCTCCTCCCGGGGTTCGATCTGGTTGCGACCGCGCCCTTTGGCGATGTAGAGGCGACGGTCGGCCAAGTCGATCAAGGGAAAGATTTCGTCGGCCTCGTCGGGGAAGACGGCGATGCCCTGGCTGACGGTCGGAGCGGGGATGGTCTTTCCCTCGCGAGAGTGAATGGCCGTGGCGGCCATGCTTTGCTGGATGCGCCGGGCGACCTGAAATGCCTGCATACCGGTGGCGGTGGGGAGGGAGATGACGAACTCCTCGCCGCCCCAGCGCCCGATGGCGTCGGTGCGTTTGATGTGCCTGCGGATGATGGCACAGAGACGGCGCAGGATCTCGTCCCCTGCCAGGTGACCGTAGGTGTCGTTGTAGCGCTTGAAGTGGTCAATATCCAGCATGATCAGGCTGAGCGGGGTGTTGCTCAGGAGGGCCTCATCGGTCTGCTTTTGGAGCACCTCCAGGAAGTAGCCGTGGTTGTAAACCTGGGTGAGGCTGTCCAGGTGGGATAGTTCTTCCACTTCGGCGTAGCGGAGCGCGTTGTCCAGGGCGAGGGCGGCGTGCTGGGCGAGGTTCTCGAGAAGTTCCAGGTCGTTGTGGTCGAAGGCTTCGGGGGTGTAGGAGGAGAGGGCGATGATGCCTTTCAGGCGGGCGGTGGTTATGGGGACGCCTACCCAGGAGAGGCTGGGACGCCGTTTGCCGATCAGGTAGCCGGTGAGACCGACGGGTTTCTCGTCTCGGCGGAGGTCGGGGATGAGGAGGGGCTTCTGGTGCTCGATCACCCAACCCGCCAGCGTGCTTTTGGTGGGGATGCGCACGGCGTTGAAGTACTCGCCGTCGTCGTAGAACAAATCGAGGGCGATGTGATCGTCCTGGAGCAGGCCGACGTAGTAACTATCGGCCTCGATGATTTTCTGGATGGTGGCGTTGAGGAGGGATAGCACCTGTCCCGTTTCCAGGGAGGAGGTGACCTGGCGGCTGAATTCGTGGATGAGTTCCAGGCGGTGGATGCGGTCGGATGTGGCGCGGCTCAGGCGGGCGATGGTCTCCACGAGGATGACGCCGAGGAGTGGCAGGGCGATGTATTGAAGCCATTGCAGAGGCGTATGTGATGAGGAGCACAGGACGGCGAGTTCGGTGGATGCGGTGATGGCGATGGCGAGGAAGGCGGCCGCGCGCCCGACCAGGATGGCGATGATGATGACCGCCAGGTCGAGGACGACGTTGACCAGGGGAAGCATTTCCGCCGGGGCGAGGATGGTGAGGGCGCTCAGGCCGATACCGGTGGTCAGAGCGCCGAGCCATCCCCACAGGTGCCTGCGACGGTGGGCGAGGGAGGCATCCAGGAAACGAGAGAGTGCGATGGCCAGGACTCCGGCGGCGGAGAAAATGGAGAAGGCGATTTCGTGGGGCAGGAGGTTCCTTCTGGCCGTTACGCCGTGGAGGGTGATGGCCAGAAGGAGGACCGTGAGGGCCACCAGGGCGGGCATGATGAGAGTGCGTGGCCGCCGGGGGAAAGGGATGCGCGGGGATGGATCGCTCTTCATAGTGTGATCAGGTCGTCCATTTTGCCTTCGGCGATCAGTTTCTCGAAAAGGGAAACGATTTGCGGGTCGAACAGGATGCCGGCCTGTTCACGCAGGAAGCGCAGGGCTTCTTTCGCGGAAATGCGACCTCGATAGGGGCGGTTGCTGGTCAGGGCATCGAAGGCATCGGCGACGGCGAAGATGCGTGCCAGGAGGGGGATATCGGTGCCGCTCAGGCCGATGGGATACCCGCTGCCGTCCCAGCGTTCCTGATGGTAGCGGATGACGGGAAGGGTATCTTGCAGGAAGGGGATGTCTTCCACGATGCGGGCGCCGATTTCGGGGTGCAGGCGCATGATTTTCCATTCATCGGCGCTGAGGGGGCCGGGTTTGTGCAGGATGGTATCGGAGATGCCGATTTTGCCGATATCGTGGAGCAGGGAACCGCGTTCCAGTGCTTTGCGTTCTTCAGGGGAGAGGCCGAGCGCCTCGCCCAGGCGGCAGGCAATTTGTGCGACGCGCCAACTGTGGCCTTCCGTCTCGCGATCGCGGGCATCGAGGGCAGCCATCAGGGCGGCCAGGGTGCGGTCGTAGGTGGTTTCCAGTTCCCGATAGGCGTTTTCCAGGGCCTGGGCGTGCTGGCGCGATTCCACCAGAAGGAGAGCGCGTTCCAGAGCGATGGTCGCCTGGTTGACCAGGGTTTGCAGGTCGGAGGTGTAGCGGGAGTTGTTCCAGTGGCTTTCCGAGGTATCCAGCCACAGCGCGCCGTATTTACGTAGAGGGGTCTGGAGGGGGAAACAGAGGCGAATGAGCGAGGGCTCCGGGGAGAGGATAATGCTCTGGCCGGTCTCCAGGGCCTGGTTGATAATATCCAGAGGATGCTCTTTGCCCCGGTGAGGGCCGCTGGAGTCCATGATGAGTTCCGCTTCGATGGTTTTCTGGTCGGGGGCGAAGAGGACGATACCTGCGCGGAGGGCGTTGCTCAGTTGATAGGTCGTCTCGGCGATTGTGGCGGCGGCCTCTTCGGGTTTTTCGGATTGGATGACGCGGAAACTCAACTGGTAGAGCAGGGTGGTGGTGGCGAGGCTGGAGCGAAGTTGCTGGTAGAGCCAGGAACTCTCGATGGTCGCGGCAGCCTGGGAGGCGAGGAGACCGGCGAGGGATTCGTCGTTCTCGGTGAAGAAGAGTTCGCCGTGTTTGCCGAAGGCCAGAATGGCACCGATGGTCAGGCGGCGGAGGCGAATGGGGGTGGCCAGAAGGCTGCGAAAGCCGCTGTGGTCCAGGGTGATGTGGGAGGCGTGGCGGAATTTGCGCAGGTCGCGCACGCGGAAGGGCTGGGCGGCGTTCAGGGCGGCCTGCAGGAGAGTATCCCGTGCGGGGTCGTTATGGAGCGATTTGAGCAGCGCAGGTGCGTACCCCGCGTGGGCGGTACGGGTGAAGTTTCGTTCACGGTCGATCAGGATGGCGAAGGTGAAGCGTGCATCGAGCGTCTGGCGGGCGATGGCCGCGATCTCCTGGAGCGCTTCGGTGGGTTCCCGCAAGGCGGTCAGGGAGATCCCGGCCTGGATCAGGCTGGTCAGGCGGTGGTGGTAAGAGGTGCGCTCCCAGGCGCGCATCAGTTCTGCCGAGACCGTTTCCACGGTGCTCACGTCCTTGCTGTTGAAAGCGTTCGGGCGCGATTCGGCGAGGATGAGCACCCCTTTGAGATGTCCGTGATAGACCAGGGGAACGGCCAGTTCGGAGAGGAAATTCTGACCTTCCAGACTGAAGTGGTCGGGGTCCAGGCGCGTGTCGTTGACGACCTGTGTCTTCCGTTTGCGGGCTGCCCGTCCCATGACTCCTTTCGAGATGTGCTGGCGGTATCCCGCAGGGACGGTGGCGGCGGCCTCGCCGGCGGTCGCCAGGGAGACGAGTTCGCGGCGCTCCTCATCGTAGAGCAGGATGGAGGCCAGAGGGCAGTCGAACGCCTGTTGCAGGGTGTTGACGGTCAGTTGCGCCATGACGGGGGGGTCCAGCGGCGTTTCCAGTTGCTGGCTGAGTTCCCTGAGCAGGGAGAGTTGTGTGGCGCGGCGTTTTTCCACCTCTGCTTGCTGGGAGAGCAACAGGAGTTGTTTTTCCAGTTGGCGCAGCCGGGAGCGCAGGTGTTGATGGGAAAGAGAGAACGGCTCAATCAACCTGCTGAGACGTTGTCCCAGGGCCATCGGCTGAGGCAGGGTGAGGCCGTCCGGTCGTTCGGAATCGCCGAGTTGTGCCATCAGGCTGTTGATGGCCATGGCGGCGGTGGCAAGGGCGTAGATGCCGGTGATGCTCATGCCAAGGCCGAAAAGGAACGCCAGATCGTGGTGAGATGGGGATGTGATCTGGTCGAGCAGGATGGTCAGGATGATGAGTATGGCGGTGAACGCCATGCTCGCCCTGGTGAAGAGGCGTCTTCCCAGGACGTCCTGAGGTGGCAGAGCGATTTGCTGCCAGGGAATGGCGTCATGGAGCAGCAAAGTGAGGGCGAGCAGGATTGATGGGAGCAGGATGGGCAGGGAGAGGTTGATGGCGAAGGTCAGGCTCCAGGCCAGCCAGGGGAAGGTTAATGTTGCAAGAAACGGCTTCCGCAGCCCGGAGGTGGGGACGAAGAAGGCGTACCCTCCGGCAATTCCACCGAGCAGGAAGAGAGCACCGAGGACGGGAAGCCAGGGTGCAGCGGGGGCGTAATGCGGCGAGAGCGGTGCAGGAATGGCGGCGAGCAGCGCGATGCCGGCAAGCACGTTGACCAGGGAGACCACGCCCAGGAAGACATCCCGCAGATATCCCTCTTCCCTGGCGGGACGGCGCAACAGGAACGCCAGGCCGCCAACCGCACCTGCCAGAATCAGGGTCTCGATGACGAAGCGGGCGCGGGCGTACAAAGCGAATAGGATAAATGTTGCGAGCAAGGGGAAGAGCAGGAGAAAGCGCTCCCTTTCCTTTGATCGGGCGCGCAGGACGGCAGCCAGGGAGGTCAGGCCGCTCAGGTGGAATATGCCGGCGAGCAGGAAGGGCGCGCCAGGGGAGAGCCCCTCGCCCAGCGCGCCCAGGCGTGCCGGTACCAGTAGAAACCCTTGCGCTGCGATCAGAAGGGTCAGCGCGAGGAACAACGCGAAGGAGTAAAGGGGACGTTTGCTCACGATCTGCCCTGTTTGTTCATAGGATAGCACAGGTGAGGCAGGTTTTCAACGTTCCATGCCCGGCCGGTCGAAGCGATCTCCTCCCCGTACGGGGGATGACTTCGCGCCCTGACGGGCGCTCGCCACGACACAGAAAAGGTTGCTTGCGCTCACCGTCAAGCGAAGAGTTTTCTCGCTCTACAACATCTGAGTGCCCCCCTCGGTGATGACCCCAGAACGCGCCGCCTGGTTTGCTGATATAATCTCCTGCGGTGCAGGATGCCTGGGGCGGTGTTTCCCTCACCGCTCTAATCTTACGCTTCAGGACATACAATGCAACCACCAATTTCTTTGGAACAGATTGATCGTCTGGTAGAAGCCGTTCGCGCGCGCACCGACCATCGGCCGCGCGTGGCGCTGATCCTCGGCTCCGGCCTGAACGCCCTGGCAGAATCCGTTCGGGATGCGGATGTCATTCCCTTTGGCGAGTTGCCCGGCTGGCCTGTGACCACCGTGGAAGGCCATGTAGGACGCCTGGTGCTCGGCGACCTGGAAGGGCAGGCCGTGTTGGTGATGCAAGGGCGCGTCCATTACTATGAGGGATATAGCATGGCGCAGGTGACCTTGCCGGTGCGCGTGATGACGCGCCTGGGGGTGGAAATTCTGATCGTGACCAACGCGGCCGGGGCCATCAACCCGGATTTCGAGCCCGGCGACATCATGTTGATCACCGACCACCTGAACCTGGTCGGGATGACCGGCCTGAACCCCCTGCGCGGCCCCAACCTGGACGAATTCGGCCCGCGCTTCCCGGACATGAGCCAGGCCTATGACCGCGCTCTGGCCGATCTCGCCCGACGCGTGGCCGCCGAGGAAGGAGTCCCGTTGCGCGAGGGCGTGTACGTCTGCCTGAGCGGACCGTCGTTTGAGACCCCGGCGGACCTCCGTTTCCTGCGCACTGCCGGCGCGGACGCGGTGGGCATGTCTACGGTGCCGGAGGTGATTGTGGCGCGTCATGGGGGAATGCGCGTGTTGGGTCTCTCCGGCATCAGCAACAAGGCCAACCTCGACGGGTCAACGGTCACCACGCATGAGGAAGTGCTGGCAGCCGGGAAGGTAATCGTACCGAAGATGGAAAAAATTATCCGAGGCGTGTTGCGCTTGTTGTGACGAAAGCGCTATGGCGGAACTTTACCGTTTCCTCTCAACCTACGAAGGGGTCATTTACTTCGTGCTGGCGTTGGGCGGCTTGTTCGCGTTGCGTTGGCTCTGGTCTTCCTGGCGTGAATGGCAGGAGGCTGTGTTCGGCCTGGAGCGTGAATTCGCCCGCCGACGCCTGGCGCGCGCGCTGGCCGCCGTGGTAATCATCCTCTTGCTTGGGTTGGGAGAGTTCGCCGTGGCCTCGTTTGTCATCCCGTCGTTGCCGGCCTCGGTGTTCCTGTTCACGCCTACGGTGCAGTTGTTGACCACGCCGCAGGGAACGCTTTCGCCCGATCTGGCGACGCCCCCGGCGCAAACGCCTCTGCCCACTACTCCCGCCGAAGAAACAGGCTGTGTATCAGGAAAACTGGCCTTTACCTCCCCTCGCAATGGCGATGAGGTGAGCGGCATTGTCGTGCTGGAGGGGACGGTGGATATCCCCAGGTTTGGCTTTTATAAGTATGAGGTGGCCCCCCACGGCAGTGATCTCTGGGCGGCGGTCTCCGCAGGGCGCCTTGTGGTGCGGGAAGGGGAATTGGGGCGTTGGGATACGACGGAGTTGGCCCCGGGAGATTACGATTTGCGTCTGGTGGCCGTGGATAATGAGGGGAACGCGTTGCCGCCGTGTGTGATTACCGTCCGTGTGAAAGGAGAGTAGGGTGAAGCAAGTTGTTCGCCCCGCCGTTGCGACCGACTTGCCCCGTCTGATGGGGATGGACCACTCCTGCATCAGTGAGTACGTCTGGCAGTTGTCTTTGGAGAGAGGGGAAGGACCGCAGGTCGTTGCTACGTTTCGGCAGGTGCGTCTGCCGCGCGCCGTTCGCGTGGAGTATCCGCGCGATGTCTATGCCCTGGCGGACGAGTGGCAGGGGCAGACGGGGTTTTTTGTCGCCGTGGTGGAGGATGAGCCGGTAGGGTATCTGCGCGCTGTGGAGCACCCTCCCGCCGATCTTGCCTGGATTGTAGACCTTGCCGTCGCCCCGTCGGTTCGTCGTCAGGGGATTGCCACGGCTTTGGTGCAAACAGCCCGCGACTGGGCGATGGCGAGCGGTTACCGGCAGTTGATCCTGGAGATGACTTCGAAGAGTCATCCCGCCATTTCTCTGGCCCAGAAACTCGGCTTTGAATTCTGCGGGTATAATGATCATTACTACACCAGGGATATCGCGCTGTTCTTCGGGCAGGTGTTGCGCTGACCAACTGCGCGATGCCAGGGATGGAAGGTATGCTTAGCGGTTGGACGGAAAGCCTCTTAGGGGGGATACAGACCATCAATCAGATTCTCACCGCCGGAATAGCGATTACGGCGTTCTCTCTGTTTTTGTATGCGCTTACCTTTAACTTGCGTGACCGCGTGGCGCGCTCCTTTGCCGTGATCTTGCTCTGCGTGGTGGTCATTTTCACCACCGATGCCCTGCAGGCTGCGCAGCCGACCTGGGTGGTGGATTTGCTCCTGCGTTTGCAGTGGTTCGGGATCGTCTTCCTGCCGGCGGGGTATCTCCACCTCTCCGATGCCCTCTTGATGACCGTTGGTCGCCCCTCGCGCGGGCGACGCCGTGCGGCGGTGCGTCTGGTGTACCTCTTATCGGCCGCGTTTCTTCTCTTGCACGGAGCCGGTTTGCTGGTCGGCGACCTCGTGCCGGATGGAGAACCGGCCCCCTATTTGCAGCGCACGCTTTGGACTGAGATTTTTACGCTGTATTACGCGGGCGTGATGCTCTGGGCGGCGGTTAATTTCTGGCGAGCGTTCCGGCATACGCTGACCCGTGTTGGGCGGCGGAGGATGGTCTATTTGATGGCCGGGGCGAGCGCGCCTGCTCTGGGGTCGTATCCGTTCCTGCTCTATGGGTCCGGCCCGGCGGCGCGTTTCCCACTGCTTTTCTGGAGCGCGGTCACGGTGATCAACCTGGCTTTAGGGGGGTTGATCGTGGTCATGGCGTATGCGGTGGCCTTCTTTGGCGTCTCGTGGCCTGATCGCGTGGTGAAGAGTCGACTGTTCAAGTGGTTGCTTCGGGGACCGGTCACTGCATCGGTGACGTTGGGGGCGATGACCGTTGTCCGGCGGACGGGGGAGGCTCTTGGAGTCCCTTACTCGGCTGCCGTCCCGCTGGTCATGGTGGTTACTGTGCTATCGCTGGAGCATCTGATTACACTGGTTTCACCGTTGTGGGAACGGTGGCTCTTCTTTGGTCAAGACCGAGATGAATTGCGCCTCTGGCAAAATATTGAGGAACGACTGCTTACACAGGGTGACCTGAGACAGTTTCTGGAGGCCATCCTGGCTGCGGTGCGCGATTTATCGCAATCCCCGTGCGCTTTTGTCGCTGCCCTGGATGGCGATAGGCTTTCTACCGTTATTGTGAGCGGTGAGCGGGATATGCTGGCGCAAGAGTCGCTTTCAAGCGCGTTGCAGGCGACCGATTTTGAAAATGGGCGCGTGCGAAAGGAGTTCACCTGGGGAGATTTCCTGATTTTGCCTTTGCTGGCGACGGATGCGAAGGGCATGGGGAATGGTCTCCCCTCATTGTTGGGTATCCTGGGCGTGGCGCGTCGCTCGGAACACCCCCTGGATGCCGAGCAGCGTAGGGCACTTTGGCTGTTGGCCGACCGCGCCGCCATGGCATTGGAGGACCGCCGATTGCAACAACGCGTGTTCCATGTCCTGGAAGGCTTGCGGCCTCAGGTGGAGATCGTGCAACGCCTGCGCGCCGCCGGGCGTTATGACAGTCGAACCGGCATGCTGTCGGATGAGTTGCCGCCGGAGGCCGATCTGGCACATTGGGTCAAAGATGCGCTCAGCCATTATTGGGGTGGCCCGAAACTGACGAAAAGCCCTCTGATGCGCCTCCAGGTGGTGAAGGAGATGGCCGAGGCGCATGATGGGAATGCGGTCAACGCTCTGCGCGCTGTGCTGCGCAAAGCGGTGGATTATACCCGTCCGCAAGGACAACGCCGTTTTACGGCGGAGTGGATCCTTTACAATATCCTGGAGATGAAATTTATCGAGGGGCGCAAGGTGCGGGAGGTCGCAGCGCGCCTTGCCATGTCGGAGGCGGACTTGTACCGAAAGCAACGTGTGGCAATTGAGGCGGTGGCGAAGGCCATTCTTGAGATGGAGGCACGCGCACGTAAAGGGGAAGAGGTGAGGAAGGAGGATTAATGGTGATGGACCACGAGGTGGAGAACGGTTTGCCCGCGCCGGATGAGGACTGGTGGGCTTCAATTTTGGCCGAGGAAGAGCGTTATCTCATCGAGCACGTCTCTCGTCCTGCGTATAGGGAGCGAGCCCTGGAGGAGTGTTTGAACTGGGAACGTGCCAGGATGCTCTTTCAACGCGATGAGGTGGTTGCGTTGCAGGTTGTTGCTTATAACCAGGGAGGGCTTCTTGTAAGAGGGGATGGCCTGCGAGGGTTCGTTCCTTTTTCACATCTGCTGAACGTGGATGCGACCGCGGATGGCCGTAGGCGTGAGAAAATGCTTGCCGCTTACGTCGGAAAGACACTGCGCCTCAAGGTGATCGAGTGCGTACCGGAGGAGGGACGCGTTGTGTTCTCCGAACGGGCTGCGCAGGCCGGCGCCGGTCGGCGGACGAAGTTGTTTGCCACGTTGCAGGCCGGTCAGTGTGTGGAAGGGGTGGTCACCAACGTGACCGACTTCGGAGCGTTTGTGGACTTGGGGGGCGTGGAAGGGCTGATCCATATCTCGGAGTTATCCTGGGGGCGCGTTGTCCATCCCTCCCAGATTGTGAAAATCGGCGACCGCGTGCGGGTACAGGTGTTGGATGTTTCGCCAGAACGGTGCCGGATTGCTTTGAGCCTGAAGCGCCTTCAGGAAAACCCCTGGGAGACCGCCGAATCCGTGTATCGGGTCAACCGGATAGTGCCTGCTGTGATTACTGCCATCGTCTCCTATGGCGCGTTCGCCCGCCTTGAGAACGGCCTGGAGGGGCTGATTCACGTCTCCGAGATGCCGCTCGCTCCGGGAGAGACGGTCAGAGACCTGGTGAAGGAAGGCCAAACGGTGCAGGTCCGCGTGCTGCACGTGGACGCGGCGCGTCAACGTTTGGGGTTGAGCCTGCGATTGGACGAGGTATGAAACGCGACTCTCCCCCGCAAGGACGCCGCCCGGCTAAAGAACGGCAGCCGGAGGACTGGCTGGACCGCCTGGTGCGCCTGGAATCGCACTTTGGCCGTTTCGCGCGCGATGTGGTCGGCGTTTTCCTCCTGGCGCTGGCGTTGATCTCCCTCCTGGCGCTGCCGGGGCTGACACGAGGTGCCCTGCTGATTCTGTGGACGGCTTTTCTGCGGCGCTGGTTTGGTTGGGGAAGTTACCTGCTCGTGCTGGGGATAGGGGGGCTTGGAGTGATGGTCCTCCGCCGTAGCGACGAGCCGCCGCGCTGGGGACGTTTGATCGCTCTGGAACTGGCCGGGTTCTTCTCCCTGGCCGTATTGACTTTGTTGGGGGGCGGATCGCTGGAACGCGCCGAGAAGGGGTTGGACGGGGGA
>RFJH01000356.1 GCA_003694975.1 Anaerolineae bacterium
AAGTTTTGTGATCATTGGGGGTGCCCTCCTCACAGGCAAAGGAACGGCCAAGACAATTATACCCTGTCGCGCCAATGGCTTAAACGCGAGGGAACGGATACGTCGACCGTCGTTTTCCGGTTCAGTTGGAGAACGCCAGTTTACGCTCTTTGAGGGAAACGAAGCGCCCCTGACCGATGACGATGTGATCCAGCACCTCAACTCCCAGAAGTTGACCGGCCTGGATGATGGCGCGCGTTACGGCGACATCGTCGGGGCTGGGGGTAGGGTCACCACTGGGATGGTTGTGGACAACGATGATGGCCGTCGCGTTACGCCGTATGGCCTCGCGAAAGACCTCGCCGACGCGCACCTGCGAGGAATTGACCGAGCCGCGGTAGACTTCGACAATGTCCAGGACGTGGTTGCGCGTATCGAGAAGGAGGACGCGCAGGTGCTCTTGCTCCAGGGCAGACATTTCATATTGGACAAGAGCAGCAGCGTCGGCGGGGCTGTGGATCGTGGGGCGTTCGATGGGGGATTCCAGGGAGAGGCGACGTCCCAGTTCGATGGCGGCTTTGATCTGGGCGGCCTTCGCCTCACCGATGCCGTGTTGTTTGCGCAACTCGGCGAAAGGGGCGCGGTGGAGGCCGGTCAGGCCGCCGAAGGTTTGTAGAAGCCGCTGCCCCACCTGGACGGCGTTCTCTCCCGCCACGCCCACGCGAAGCAGGATGGCGAGGAGTTCGGCGTTGCTCAGCGCCTGCGCGCCCAACGCGGCCAGTCGCTCGCGTGGACGCTCGCTGGCGTGCAGGTCGGTGATGCGATAGGTAGGACGCGAGTGCTCGCTCATGGCGGGGTCACGGCGTGGGGGTGGAAGTCGCGGTTGAGGTCGGTGTGGAGGTGGCTGTGGCGGTTTTCGTGGGCGAGGGGCCTGGGGTCGGGGAGGCGAGGGCGTTGAGGTGTTCACGGGCCGTAGCGCGCATTTCAGGGGTCATGGCCGAGGCGGGTAAGGCCAAAAGGCGTTCCCAGTCATCCTGGGCAGCGGAGAAGTTCTCCAGTTCTTCCAGGGAGAGGGCGCGCCAGTAGTACACGAGAGCCTTTTGTTCGTCGCTTTCGGCCAGGCTTTTGCTACGTTCCAGTTGCAGGTAGGCATCGCCGTAGTGCTCCTGGAGCATGTAGGCCCGCGCCAGCCCGAGACTGACCTCGAAGGAATCGGGGTAGTAGCGGAGGGCGGTCTTCAGGTCGTATGCTGCAGCGGTGCCATCGCCCACGCCGATGTAGGCCAGGCCCCGGTAGAGGTAGATTTCGCCGATTTTGTTGTTGATTTTCACGGCGCGAGTGAGGACATCTACGGCGGACTCGTCGTCTCCGGTGGCGTGGTAGGCCTGGCCGAGGAGTACCAGCGCTTCGGCGTCATCCGGTTCGTAGAGGAGGTAGGTTTGCAGGGGGCCGAGGGCATCTTCCATGCGTCCGAGTGTGGCGTAGACCCGTCCGAGGGTGCGGTAGGCGGGGATGAGGGTCAGGTCGAGTTGGTGGGCTGTCTCGGCGGCGCGCAGGGCCTCCTCGGTCTCGCCCAGGGCGAGATAGGCGCGCGCCAGGTACATGTGCGCCAACGCCGAATCGGGGGACAGGGAGAGGGCCTGTTCCAGGTCGTTTAAGGCGGCTTCGGGGTCGTCTCGTTGCTCAAGCAGGTATGCGGCGCGTCCGATATAGGCTTCGGGAAAGTTGGGGTCCTTTTCAATGCCCGAAGTGAAGTCTTCCAGGATGTTGTCGCCGCGCGGGTTCATCAGATAGCGCACGCGCGCCCGCCCCACGTAGGCGGGACCGAAATCGGGGTTGACCTCGATGGCTTTTGTGTAGGCATCGAAGGCCTCGCCGTATTGGCCAAGAAAGCGGTACGCCTCGCCGATGTAGTAGTATGGGTCGGCGGCATCCGGCTCGAGGGTGGCGATTTGCTCCATGCTTGTAATTACCGTTGGCCAGTCCCCTTCGGCATACGCTTCCCGGACAATACGGTAGAGGTCCCTGGATTGGGGCTGGCGCGGCGTGTTGACATAGAGCGGCGTGGGGGTGTAGGTGGCCTCCAGGATCGCCCACAGAGGGGTGGGGCCGACGAAGGTCGGCGTGGGGCCGACGGCGGCGTTGATGGAAGTCGGGGTGAAGGTGAAGGTAGGAGATGGGCCGGGGGTGAACGTCGGGAGGGGGGTGTAACGCCTTCGTGGGGCGAAGAAACTATAAACGGCAAGGGCGATAATACCGGTGACAATCAGTCCCAGGGCTGCCAGGCGACCGATGGGACCGGTAAGCAGGGTCTTCAACCCTTGAGGGCGCGGGGGTTCGTATGCCAGGGCGAGGTCTTCTTCCCATTGACGAGGGCGATCCAGGGGGAAGGGCTGCACGTCCTCGTCGGGGGGCATGGCGCCCAGGAGCACCAGGCCACGGCGGGCGGCCGCGTTCTCCGGGTCCGCGCGGAGGGCGGTTTGCAGGCAATAGATACGCTCTTTCTGCGTCTCTACCGCGGCGGACATCCAGAGCCAGTAGGTGGCGTTGTTTTGCTCGGCTTTGAGGAGGCGACGCAGGATTTCTCTGGCGCGCTCCCGTTCCCCCTTCTGCAAAGCCTGGATGGCTTCCTGAAGCAAGGTGTCTTCAGCCATGCGATGAGTTTAGCACAGGCCGTGGGCGAGAGCAAGCGCGAATCATTCGTGGAACTCTTCCACGTGATAGATGAGGACGTCCAGTTTCTCGCGTCGCCAGAGGTCCGGGTCAACACCCATTTTATAGCAGAGGTGGGTGAGGAAATCTTCCGGTTTGGGGACTTTTTCCCATACCTGCGGCAGGAAAGTGGCGCGGCGCATTCGGTAGCGGAGAACCACCCCATCCACGCCCGGTCGAAGTTTGGCGAGAAGGTCCTCCGGCGTGTCGTACTCCAGAGGTGTGGGGATGGTGAGGCGCGAGACTTCAATCTGGATATGGGGCAGTTCCTCCGGTTCGACGGGAGGAAAGCGATAATCGCGCAACGCGGCGGCGATGGCGTGTTCGCGCACGTCTTCGGCCAGGGGCTGGTAAGGTTCCAAGGCGCCAATGCAGCCACGCAGTTCGCCGTGTTTCGTCAGCGTGACAAACGAAGCCCCCTTTTCTCGCAGGCGCGGGGGAAGAGATTCCAAATCGAGGGGAGGCAGGTCTTCACCGCGCACGCCGTGTTCCAGGGCTTCGCGCGCCAGTTTGAGCAAAATACGACGCTCTTCTTCACTCAGTTTCTCTTCTTTCATGCGTGTACCCTCCCGGCATGTCCTGACAAGAAGTCATTGCGTGGCCAAGCGGCGATATTCCCTGTCGTGATAGACCAGGGGAGATCCATCCGAAATGCGGCGCGCCTCCACGACTTCGGCGATGAACAAGGTGCTGGCCCCGGAGTCTATCGTCTGCACCACGCGGCAATCCAGATAGGCGAGGCCGCCTTTGATGAACGGTGCTCCGGTCGTCAGAGTCTCCACATCGAGGCCCGCAAGGCGGTCTTCGTCATCGCCGGTCTCACCCGCGAAACGGCGTGAGATGGCTTCCTGTTCGGCGGAGAGGATGGTCACCCCGAAGAGGCCGGAACGCAGGACGAGGCCATGTGTCCGGCTGGACTTTTGCAGGGAGACGGAGATACGCGGCGGATCCAGGGAGATGGAGGCAAGAGAATTGACCGTCATGCCGTGACGGATTCCCTCGTGTGCGGTGGTGAGCACACTCACGCCGGTGGTCCAGGCACGCATGGCCTGACGCAGTTGTTCTCCTTTCGCCATGATTTCATGATACATGCAACAGGGAAG
>RFJH01000357.1 GCA_003694975.1 Anaerolineae bacterium
CCTTATAATAGCGGCATGCTTCTTCTACAGGAGTAACGAAGATGATTTTGATTAAAGGCGGCACCTTGATCACCGCTTCCGAGACCTTTGAGGCGGATATCTTGATTGATGGCGAGAAGATTCGCGAGATCGGGCGCGATCTGCGCGCCGACGGCGCCGAGACCGTGGATGCGCGCGGGAAATACGTCCTCCCCGGCGGCGTGGACCCTCACACGCACTTCGACCTGGAGATGTTCAACACGGTCTCCTCGGACGATCACTACACGGGGCACAAGGCGGCGGCCTTCGGCGGGACGACGACCGTCATTGATTTCGTCGTCCACGAGGCGCAGGGATTTCGCTACTCGGTGGAACGCTGGTTTGAGAAGGCGGAGAAGGCGGCCATTGATTACTCGTTCCACATGAACCTGACGCACTTCAACGAAGACGTGGCGCGCGAGTTGCCCTCGCTGGTGGAGATGGGGATTACCAGCATCAAGGTCTTCATGGCGTATAACGGTCGCCTGCGGCTTTCGGACGGGGCCATCTTCCAGGCGATGCGCATAGCCAAAGAGCACGGGATGCTCACCATGCTACACGCCGAAAACGGCGATGTGATCGAGGTCCTCGTCGCGGAGGCGCTTCGGGCCGGGCACACGGAACCGGTCTGGCACGCACGCACCCGTCCGGGGTGGGGCGCGGTCGAGGCCGCGTTGCGGGGGTTCGCCCTCGCCGCCGAGAGCGGCGCGCCGTTGTACCTCGTCCACATGAACATGGCGGGCGAGGTGGACATGCTGGAATACGCGCGTCGGCGCGGGTTGCCCGTCATGGGCGAGACCTGTCCTCAGTACCTGTTCTTCACGGAAGAGGACCTGTTGCGTCCCGACGGCGCGAAGTGGATTTGTTCCCCGCCGATGCGCTCGAAGGCCGATAACGCCCGCCTGTGGGAGGGACTGAAGCAGGGCGTCCTTCAGACCATCGGTACCGACCATTGTCCCTTCTTCTATGACGGGACGAAGCCGATCCTGTACGAGGGGCAGGAGGTCGCCATCCCGGGCAAGGAACTGGGGAAGGACGATTTCACCAAGATCCCGAACGGTCTGCCCGGCGTGCAGGACCGGATGCCTGTGCTGTGGACGGAGGGAGTGGTGAAGGGACGCCTGACCCCGAACCAGTTCGTGGCCTATACGAGCACCAATCCGGCGCGCATCTTCGGCCTCTACCCGCGCAAGGGCGCCCTCGTCCCGGGCGCGGACGCGGACATCGTGATCTGGGACCCGAACCGCCGCGTGACCTACGGCGTGGCGCTCTCGCATCAGCGCACGGACTACAACCTGTACGAAGGCTGGGAGTTGACCGGTTATCCGGAGAAAGTCTTCCTGCGCGGCAACCTGATCGTGGATGGGGAGAAGTGGTTGGGTCGGCGCGGCATGGGGCGTTTCCTGAAACGCGGCGAAGGGGAGGTGCTGTAACGCAGAGTTCGGTGCTCGCGCCGAGTGGAGCGAAGCGGAATCGAGGTGCTCGCGCCGAGTGGAGCGGAATCGAGGCGTCGTCTCGACCCTGCTCGACGCGAGGCGTCTCGACTGCGGCCTCCCCAATGTCTTGCAAAGCGTTTTTGACAACTTCTGCCTGCCCTTCTCCTTATGTACACGTTGCGTCTGGTATACTAATTGTGATGAAAGAGGCTGATTCGAGCCGTGAGATTGCGCTGTACGTCAAGGCAGCACGCGAGGCATTGGCAGCCGCACAGGTGAATCTGGATGCGGGTTTCTATCGCGTGGCTGCCGGACGGATGTACTATGCCGCGTTCTACAGCGTTACGGCATTGTTGAAGACGAAAGGCCTTTCCTTTTCCAAGCATACGGCTGTTCTCAGTGCCTTTCGGCGGTATTTCATCAAAACGGGTGTTTTTCGCACCGCCTATAGCAATTTGTACAAGCGTCTCTTCGACTTGCGGCAGGCCAGCGATTACGATGTTCTAACCGCCGTGGACGAGGATGAGGTCAAGAAGCGCTTCGCCGAGACGGTAGCGTTTGTGGATGAAATTGAAACATGGTTGCGCCAGCACAACTTCCTCCCGAAATCGTAGTTTCTGAGCGGCAGGCAATCCAAGAGTTGGTGAGCCGGTTGCGTGAAGCGTATCCGCGCGAAATTGTGGCCGTCATTTTGTTTGGGTCCAAGGCGCGCGGTGACTTCGAGTGCTATTCCGATACGGACATCCTCGTCCTTGTGGAAAACGAGACCTGGCCGCTGCGCAGCGCGATCTGGGACCTCGCGGCTGCGGTGGAACTGGACTTCGACGATGTGGTTTTCAATGTGCAGGTGATTGGTATTGTGCGCTGGCGACGGATGTCAGAGGAACGCTTTTCGCTTTGTTGTAACGTGGAACGTGATGGTATTCTCCTGTTTCAGCGGCCAGGGAGCGAGTGGTCTTTACTTTGAGAGGAACCTTTATGAAGCCTCCGAGGCTCTCACGGCCTCGGAGGTCTCGCGTGAACTGGGCGATGGCATACTCCAGGGGGCATAGGATGGGGGAAACTCTCTTTACAACGCAGGCCGGGTGATTTGGCGTCTCGACCCTGCTCGACGCGAGGCGTCTCGACTGCGGCCTCCCTGTCGGTCGGCCTCCGCTCGACGCGATGGTTCGCGCTGATGCGATGCCTTATAATAACGGCATACTTCTTCATGGGAGCAACGAGGATGATTC
>RFJH01000358.1 GCA_003694975.1 Anaerolineae bacterium
CCCGGCGCTCCACGACGCGCCACTCTCCGGCGTACTCCGCCGCCAGGCGCCTGGCGAGGGCCTCGTCTTGCACCTGCGCTACCTTCACGCTTCGACCTCCACCTCCCACGCCTCGCCGTTCGCAGCCAGCAGCGCCAACGCCGCCGCCTGCACGCGTCCGAGGCCGTGGTTCTTCCCTTCCATCGCCGCCCACAGGCGAGGGGAGAGGTGATAGCCGATCAGGCGGTCCACCACCCGCCGCGCCACCGCTGCACGTACCAGGTCGCGGTCCAGGGGGCGCGGGTTGCGCAGCCCTTCTCGCACCGCCTCCCGCGTCAGGGCGTGGAAGGTCGCCCGCAGGACGGTCTTGCCCCGCAACTCGGCCTTGAAGACCTTCGTCACGTGCCAGGCGATGGCCTCGCCCTCGCGGTCCGGGTCGGTGGCCAGCACGACCCGCTCCGCCCGGCGCACGTAGGGGCGCAGGTAGGACACGCTGCGGTGTTTTCGCACCACGTACTGCGGCGCGAAGCCGTCCGCCGTGTCCACGCCCAGGCGGTCTTCGGGCAGGTCGCGCAGGTGACCGGCGGTGGAACGCACCGCCACCGGCCCGTCCCACAGGCCCCGCACGTGCTGCGCCACCGCCCGCGCTTTCGTAGGGGATTCCACCAGGATCAGGGTCTTCATCGCTTCCCTCCAGTCTTGACAGAGCCGGTATATGCCGGTAATATACAGGCATGGCGGACCTGCCCCATCTTCCATCCCTCACCGGGTTCGACTGGGACGAAGGCAACCTCACGAAAAACTGGGAAAAGCACCGCGTGCGGGCTGCGGAATGCGAAGAGGTCTTCTTCAACGAACCGTTGATGCTTTTTCCAGACGTCGGGCATTCTCAGGTAGAACCTCGCTATTATGTCCTGGGGCACACCAACGCCGGTCGGCGTTTGTTCGTGGTCTTCACCATCCGGGGCGACAAAATCCGGGTGATTTCGGCTCGCGACATGAGCCGCAAGGAGCGTAAGGTTTATGAGCAGGCACAAGAAACCGATTCCTGAGTTCCAGGACGAAGACGAGGAACGTGAGTTCTGGGCGACCCACGACTCCACGGAGTACCTGGCGTGGGAGAACGCGAAGCGTGTACGTTTTCCCGATCTGAAACCCTCCACCCGCTCCATCTCGCTGCGGCTTCCCCAGAGTATGCTGGATGAGATCAAGAACCTGGCCCATGAGCGCGATGTCCCTTATCAATCTCTGATCAAAGTGTTCCTGCGCGAACGGCTCGACGAAGAATATCGGCGGCGCAAGGCGCGATTGATGAAATGAGCGTTCGTTGGTGGGGGAATCTCATTCGTCTCGCTCCCGACCCCAGGGGAAAAGGTTCACCTTCTCCCCGGCGTTGAAGTGATACCAGGTGGAGAAGTCCTCCTCCAGGGCGCTCGCCAGCGTGCGCCCGTACACCTGGAGGCCGTTCCGGCCATTCACCGCTTCCTGATAGCCGCGCCCCACCACCGGACGGCGGAAGACGGCCAGCAGCGGGGGAAAGGTTTCCACCTCCCACCGCTCCCGCCACAGAGCCTCACGCGAGAGCGCCAGGGCGTAGCGATCCACCTTGCGGCGAGCGCGGGTGGCTTTGTCCTCGTTGTGATACTCGAAGAGGTAGACGAGTTCCTCGTCCTCCCCCTTCAGGCGCAGCATGGCGTCCGGTTCGAGCAGGGGGGTGTTCGGATCGGCGTACAGGGTCGCCTCGTACTTCGAGACCCAGACCGGCGCCCAGCCGTGCTCCATCGCCCGTCCGGCGATGCGCAGTACGATCTCGTTCATCACGACATCGTGCATCACCCGCTCGATGGGGTAGGCCAGGTAGCCGGTGGGAGGCTGCACGCCGTGCCGCTCGCGGGCGATCTCGATGCCCACCGGCCCCAGCGTGTAGACCGCCAGACGCCCCTCCGGGACGGGCAGGCTGTACGCCTGGAAGAAGTCCTGCATCTCCGGAGTCGTATACGGAAGGCGATCAAGAAGACGCTGGCGCTGGTAATTGCGTAAAGACCGTTCAGATGCAGGCAGGCGATAGGTAGGGAGCACGCCCGCTACCACCAATAGATCGAGCACAGCGATCACGCTCTGGCTCAAACCGGCCTGTAACAGTTTCTGCGCTTCAACGCGCGCTTGCGCAGAGGTCATAGGGGCAACAGAGGAAAAAGCATTAAGTTTTTGATGAGGTAGTTGGATTTGAGATAAGTTGATCATCGGCACATCTCCATCTCCATAGAGCCATACCTACCCCCGAAGGGGGTAGTCCGTTTTCTCGGACGGGGTGGGCAGACTGGGCAAGCAATGGGCATGAAGTGGGCAAATAGTGGGCAAGTAGTGGGCAGTTTTTCAAAAAAAGCCCCTTTTCTGCGGCAAGCAACGGGAAAATAGTGGGCAGGCATTGGGCAAGCAGTGGGCAAGTAGTGGGCAATCACGTTTCACCACTCCTCGTCGGTGGTCTGCACGCCCTGCGGTCTGCCCGGCCTGTGACCCGCCTCTCGCTCGCGCCAGTAGTGCGCTTCTCGCAGCCACCAGGGCAGGCCGTAGAGGGCGCGGCTGATGCGCTTCGCCCGTTCCGTCC
>RFJH01000359.1 GCA_003694975.1 Anaerolineae bacterium
AGATGAAACTCCGGGACTGCCCCGCCTTCACAAAACCTTTACACCCCCTTCACATTTCTTTTGAACAAATGCGAGATACTTTCCATCGAAGCCAAATCGGCACACGGATGACAATACCCTCTCACCCCTGAAAGACAAACCATGCCCGAAAAAATTCTGATTGTGGACGATGAACCGAGTATCGTCAACCTGGTGAGCGCCTACCTGAAGCCCGAAGGGTATGAGGTCTACACCGCCCAGGACGGGCCATCCGGCCTGAAAGCAGCACGCGCTTTCAAACCGGATCTGATCGTGCTCGACGTGATGCTCCCCGGCATGGACGGCATCGAGGTGCTCACCCGCCTGCGCCGCGAATCGGATGTCTACGTCATCTTGCTCACCGCCCGCACCGAAGAGACCGATCGCGTCGTCGGCCTGACCGTCGGCGCGGACGACTACGTCACCAAGCCGTTCAGCCCTCGTGAACTGACGGCGCGCATCAAGGCCGCCTTGCGCCGCATGAAAGGCCGATCGCCTCGCCAGGGCGAAGTGCTCTCCTTCAAACACGTCCGCATCGACGTGGGAGCGCGGCGCGTCACTGTGGACGAACGCCCTGTGGAGTTGACTGCCACCGAGTTCGACTTGCTCACTGCCCTGGCAGAAAACCCCGGGCGCGTGCTAACGCGTGAGCAGTTGCTCGAGAGAGTCTGGGGCGGGACGTACTACGGCGAGACGCGAGTCGTGGACGTCCACATCGGCCACGTGCGCAAGAAACTGGGCCGCGAAGACCTGATCGCCACCGTGCGCGGCGTGGGATATCGTTTCGAGGACGAAGTGCTATGATCCAATTTATCCGCCAACGGTTAGGGGCGAAACTCTTCCTTTCGTACCTGCTCGTCATCCTGATCGGCGCAATCGTGCTGACCATTGCAACGCGCTTCACCGCTCCCCCCGCCTACAACCGCCACTTAGCCATCATGGAGCAGATGATGGGTAACACCTCACCCTCCATGATGGGCCCCGGCATGGGTATGGGGATGACGGGCGAAGAGGGGAGCGGGATGGGCCGGCGATGGGGCAGGAGCGGGGAGGAGAATGGGCTGTTCATCGGATTCCAGCAATCGCTGCGCGAGGCGTTGCTCTGGGCAGCACTCGCGGCAGGCCTGGCAGCGCTGAGCGTGAGCGTGTTCCTCAGTCGGCGTGTGGTCGCCCCTGTGCACGCCATGATGGCCGCGAGCAAACGCATCGCGGCCGGCCATTACGATGAACGCGTCCCGGAAACCGGCCAGGACGAACTCGGTCAACTGGCTCACAGTTTCAACCGTATGGCTGCCCAACTGGAACAGGTGGAGCAAATGCGCCGCCGTCTCATCGGCGACGTGGCCCACGAATTGCGCACCCCTCTGACGGCCATCAAAGGCTCCATGGAGGGCCTGATAGACGGCGTCCTTCCCGCCACCACAGAGACGTACCACCAAATCTATCAAGAAGCCGAACGCCTGAACCGCCTGGTGGACGACCTGCAGGAACTCAGCCGCGTGGAAGCCGGCGCCTACGAACTGAACCTTCACGCTGCAGACCTGCACATCCTGGTCGGAACCGTGGTCAAACGCCTGCGACGCGCTTTCGAGGAGAAGAACATCCGCCTGACGATTGACCTGCCGCCGAACCTGCCGCCGGTGAGCGCCGACGACGACCGCATCATTCAAGTTTTGACCAATCTACTGGACAACGCGCGCCGTTACACCCCCTCCGGCGGCACGGTGACCCTGCGCGCCGTCCAATCGGGGAAAGAGGTCCGCATCACCGTCCAGGACACGGGCATCGGCATCCCCCCCGAACACCTGCCCCACATCTTCGACCGCTTCTATCGCGTGGATGCCTCGCGCTCGCGCCGCGCAGGGGGTAGCGGCATCGGCCTGACCATTGCGCGTCACCTGGTCGAGGCGCACGGAGGGCGCATCTGGGTGGAGAGCGAAGTGGGGAAGGGAAGCGCGTTCACGTTCACACTGCCCATCGCCGGAGAAACGTCCGGGTAAGGCGGCCACGCGCCGGTCCGGGAGCGAGGCGGAAAACGCCCGGGGAAGAGGGTTCCTCCGGATCAAAGCGATCGCCTCCCCGATACAGGAGGTGCCTTCGCGCCCTGAGGGGCGCTCGTCATGACACGGAAAGGGCGGTTTGCGTCCACCGTCGAGCGAAGAGTTTCCCCGTTTCTACAACCTCTGAGTGCACCCGGCGAGGTCTTTTCGCCTGTAGTACAATTGCCCCAATCCCCTTTCGAGGTGCGCCCATGGACCTTCCCTCCTTCGACGGCTGGACCTGCCCTCTCCCTCTGCAAAATTACCCGACGATTGTGATGGGGCACGGATCGGGCGGCAAGATGATGAACGACCTGATCCGTCACCTCTTCGCCGCCCAGTTCCAAAACGACTTTCTGGAGCAACTGGCGGATGCGACCGCCCTGGACGGGTTGGCAGAAGGGCAACGCCTGGCAATCAGCACGGATTCGTTCGTCGTCAGCCCGCTTTTCTTTCCGGGCGGGAACATCGGTGAACTGGCCGTCAACGGCACGGTGAACGACGTGGCCATGAGCGGTGCGCGCCCGCTTTTCCTGACCACGGGGTTCATCCTGGAGGAAGGCCTGCCGATGGATACACTGGGGGAGATCGTGGCGTCTATGGCGCGGGCCTGCGAGGCCGCCGGAGTAAGCATCGTCGCGGGGGATACCAAAGTGGTCAACAAAGGGCACGGCGATGGCGTATACATCAACACAACGGGCATCGGCCTCATCCCTGCCGATGTCCATATCGCCCCCAACCGCGCCCGTCCCGGCGACGCCATCCTGGTCAGCGGGACGATGGGGGATCACGGCATCGCCATTATGTCGGTACGTGAGGGGTTGCAGTTCGAAACGGCCATCGAGAGCGATACGGCCCCTTTGAACGGCCTCGTGGAAGCCATGCTCGTCGTGACGCGCGAGATTCACTGCCTGAGAGATGCGACGCGCGGTGGGCTGGCAGCAGTGCTCAACGAACTGGCTACCGCTTCCGGCGTGGGGTTTGAATTCGAGGAAGAGAGGGTGCCCGTGCGTCCTGCCGTCCAGGCGGCGTGTGAGATGCTCGGCCTGGACCCGCTCTACATCGCGAATGAGGGGAAACTGGTCGCCATCGTGGACGGAGAAAAGGCGGAGGCCGTGCTGGAGGCCATGCGCGCCCACCCGCTGGGAAGGGAGGCCGCCATCATCGGCAAGGTGGTGGAGGAACACCCCGGCATGGTCGTGGCGAGGACGGGGATCGGCGGCTCGCGCGTGGTGGACCTGCCGGCGGGGGAACTTCTGCCGCGGATTTGTTGATGCAAGGGAGGGGAGTTAAGATGGCTACACGAAACCAACGGCCACCCAAAGCGCGGACCGTGTAGCCGGAGCAACTACGAGGCAGTGCGCGTCAACCGCCACCAGAGCGCCCGCCAGAGGGACATCCCCAGCGCGGAGGTCGCCCCCAAAACGGCAACGAAGAGCGGCAGCACGGGCAGCCCTCCCAGCATCAGGCTGCGCAAAAAGGCCGCCAGCGGCGCGGCCAGGAGCATCGCCCAGGCCGGTCGCCACAGGAGACGCGCCTGGGCGGTCGTCCGCGGGTCGAACAACCCCAGCCAGGGCGCGACCAGGAACCAGGAAAGGGTCAGTGGGAAAAAAGTGGCCGCCAGACGCCACAGCGAGGCACTCCCCAACTCACCATGCGAGGCAAATCCGATGACGGTCACAATGGCGATGGCAATCACGTCACCGAGGATAAGGGCGGCTTTCGTTCGCATGGAAGTCTCCTCCGACCTATTCGCCCGCCTCCTCGCGCTCTTCCGGGCGTAGATGAGGGAAGAGAATCACCTCGCGGATGTTGTGCTTATCGGTCAGGAGCATGGTCAGGCGGTCAATGCCCATGCCGAAACCGCCGTTCGGGGGCATACCATAGCGCATGGCGCGCAGATAGTCCTCATCCATGGGATGACGCTCCTCGTCATCGGCATCGTAGGCACGTCCCATCTCCAGGAAGCGGGCTTCCTGATCGAGGGGATCGTTTAATTCGGTGAAGGCGTTACACAATTCCATCCCCGCCACGAAGCCCTCGAAACGTTCTACCGTCTGCGGGTCCCCCGGCTTGGACTTGGCAAGGGGCGAGATATCGCGCGGGTAATCGTAGAGGAACGTCGGTTGGATCAGATTGGGCTCCAGGAAATCGCCAATCATGGAATCGATCAGTTTGCCACGCGTTGCTCCCGGCGCAGGCTCTTTACCGATAGCCTTCAGAGCTGCCGCCAGGGATTCCGCATCGGGGTGCTCGGCGATGTCTATGCCGGTCGCTTCCAGAAGGCCGGTGCGCAATTCAATGCGCCGCCAGGGAGGAGAAAGGTCAATTTCGTGTCCCTGATAGGTGATGTGACGCGTGCCCAACACGCGGTCGGCAACGTAGGCGATCATCTCCTCGGCCAGTTCCATGACTTGCAGGTAGTCGGCGTATGCCCAGTAGAATTCCAACTGGGTGAACTCGGGGTTGTGTTTGTAGGAGACGCCCTCGTTGCGGAAATCGCGCCCGATCTCATAGACCTTTTCGAGATTCCCCACGAGTAAGCGTTTGAGATACAACTCGAAGGAGATGCGCAGGTAAAGTTCCTGTTTCAATTGGTTGTGATAGGTCGTGAAAGGACGCGCCGCCGCACCACCGTAGATGGGCTGGAGAATAGGGGTCTCGACCTCGAGGAAGCCG
>RFJH01000360.1 GCA_003694975.1 Anaerolineae bacterium
GCCGAATCGGACGCGGTGATCGAGCAAGCCCGTCAGGCGATGGCTGCTTTTCTGAACGCTGCCAGTCCGCGCGAAATCGTTTTTGGGAACAACATGACCACTCTGACCCTGCATATCAGTCGTTCTCTGGCACGCACCTGGAAAGCCGGTGACATCATCGTCGTCACCCGACTGGACCATGATGCCAATGCGACTCCCTGGCTTCTCGCGGCCCAGGATCGCGGCTGCGAGGTCCTCTGGGTGGACTTCGACCCTGCGACGGGTAAACTGAACATGGACGAGATGGAACGCGCTCTGGCGCGCAAGCCACGTTTGGTGGCCGTTGGTTATGCCTCGAATGCTCTGGGGACGATTAATCCGGTGGCGGAGATCGTCCAAATGGCGCACGAGGTCGGCGCGCTGGTGTACGTTGACGCGGTGCAATACGCGCCACATGGCCCGATTGACGTGCAACGCCTGGGATGTGATTTCCTGGTCGTTTCGGCCTATAAGTTCTTTGGGCCACATGTGGGTGTGCTTTACGGGCGCTATGACTTGCTGGATGACCTCTTCGCTTACAAAGTCCGCCCGGCACCCGATACACCTCCCGAAAAATTTGAGACCGGCACGCAAAATCACGAGGGAATTGCCGGTGTGCTCGGAGCGATCGAGTATCTGGCCTGGGTGGGAAGACAGTTCGGTAGCGACCATCTGGAGGCACTCTCGGAAATGGGGTATACAGGCCTTGCATTGCATTTGAAGCAGGCTATGTTCACCATCCGGGCCTATGAATACGAACTTAGCCGTGCGTTACTCTCTACGTTGCAAGGCGTCCCCGGTCTGACGCTCTACGGCCCATCCGATGCGCGTCAATTGGAAGAGCGGGTGCCTACGTTCTCTTTCACGCTGGCAGGGAAATCACCACGCCAGGTCGCGGAGGCCCTGGCACAAAAGGGCATATACGTCTGGGATGGGAACTACTACGCTATCAGTGTGACCGAACGTCTGGGAGTAGAAGAAAGTGGTGGCATGGTGCGCGTCGGCGCGGTGCACTATAACACCTTAGAGGAAGTTACCCGCCTGGGAGAAGTGCTTCGGTCATTGGCGTAAAGGGCTCACTCGTCCTGAGGTGGGGCAGCGGGTCCATAATCCAGCACCGGTCGGACCCCGAGTCCCCCTTCCGGAGGCCCAATGATTCCCCGTTCCTCCATCGCGTCTATCAGACGCGCGGCTCGCGTGTAGCCGATGCGTAGACGTCGCTGCAACATCGAGACCGAAGCGCGCCCCTGACGACGCACCAGGTCAATCGCCTCATCCAGGAGAGGGTCTTCTTTCTTTTCAGGTTCCATATCTTCCCACAGGGGGACCTGCTTGAACGGACCGGTCGCGGGGAGCGGTTCTCCTCCGGAGCGCGACGTCCCTGGGACGGTAAAGGGGCTGACCTGCTGTACCTGATCGCGCCAGTAGGTGACCAAACGCTGAATCTCATGATCGGCGACGAAGACACCTTGCAATCGTATCGGAGCAGGCGCGTCAGGGGGCTGGAAGAGCATATCACCACGTCCGAGCAGGCGCTCCGCGCCGGGTTGATCCAGGATCACACGGCTGTCCACGCCCGAAGCAACAGCAAAGGCGATGCGAGCAGGGAAGTTAGCCTTGATCAGACCGGTGACCACGTCCACCGAAGGGCGTTGGGTTGCAATGATTAGATGGATGCCGGTCGCCCGTGCCAATTGAGCCAGACGGGTGAGCGTGCGTTCGGTCTCGTCTGGGGCAATCATCATCAGATCGGCCAGTTCATCAATGACCACAACCAGGTAAGGCAATTCTTTTCCCCCCTGCATTCGCATGCGGGCGTTGTAATCGGTGATATTGCGCGCGCCGTTTTGAGAGAAAAGATGGTAGCGCTTGTCCATCTCGCGCATCACCCATTGCAACGCGCCGACCACACGTTCCAGTTCCACCACCACCGGTGCGAGAAGATGGGGAATGCCGTTGTAGGAGGTCAATTCCACGCGCTTGGGGTCTACCAGCACGAGGCGCAGTTGCTCGGGGGTGTTGTGTAGCAGGAGACAGGTGAGAATGGCGTTGATACACACCGATTTGCCTGAGCCCGTGGTGCCTGCAATCAAAAGATGGGGCATGGTGGTCAGATCGGCGAGCATGGGATGACCGGCCACATCGCGCCCCAGAGCAAACCGCAAGGGGGTGCGTCCTTTCTGAAAAATTTCGCTCTCGATGATGTCACGCAAGGTGACCAGGGTCATCTCCTCATTTGGCACCTCGATGCCTATGTAGCCGCGTCCCGGCACCGGTGCCTGGATGCGGATGCGTGAGGCGGCCAGAGCCAGGGCAAGATCATCGGCCAGGGAGACAATCTTGCTCACGCGAACGCGGGTCCGCCCGCTTCGGGTCTCAATGAACAGGGGTTCCACACCGAATTGGGTGATTGTGGGGCCGCGGTTGATTTCCACCACCCGCGCCGGCGCGCCAAACGAAGCCAGGGTCTCTTCGATCAGGCGGGCGCGTTGGGTGACAAACTCATCATTGCTTTCCGGCGTCAGGCCGACATCCAGGATTTCATCCACAGGCGGCAGTTTCCACCGAATGTCCTGACCGACAACTGTGGCGACAGGAGGGGGAGACTCGGTCGTAGGGACGTGAGATGGCGAGCGCGAGAGAGGGGTAAAGCCGTTGGGAAGATCTTCCGCCGTGGAGCCCTCCTGACGGGAGAAGCGCGCACGCAGCCGGGCCAGGCCCTCCGCCCAGAGCCGCCTCAGGGCACTCCATAGAGGGGCCGTCCGGAGGAACATCTCGTAAATCGACAAATCAAGGAGCATCGTCAAGGCGATGAGCAACCATGCCACGATGGCAATGGCCGCGCCCGCGCCCCCCAGGGCCCCCCACAATGCTCGCAAGAACAGGCTGCCGAGGTAGCCTCCCCCCTGTCCCGCTGCGGCGAGTTCGGCGGCATGTTGTGGCTCTGCTGCCAAGCCGTGCAGGATGGTCAGAAGGCAAAGGTAAAGGGCAATAAGGCCAACAAGGCGTTCTACAGAAAACGGAGGAATTCGCTCGACATGGCGCAGAATCAGCCATACCCCCACCCCAATCATCGCCAGCGGCAGAAGAAAGACACCCCACCCCACCGTCCGGCTGAGCAGTTTGATCCAGCCACCCGTCAGGCTGCCCGGGGTAGCGGTCAACAGGCTGAGCAGCGTCAGTACGCCGATGAGAGCCAGGAACGTGCCGATGACATCAAGTTTGCGCTCGTCGGAGAGGTCACCAAAAGGCCACCGCAGGGAAGGCAGTCGAAGGAGAGGTTTCTGGGGTGTCGTCCGGGCACGCTTCGTCTTTTGCCGGCGAGGGGAGGCCTTCCCTCGGGATGGTGACTTGCGCGAAGTGGAGCGAGATTTTCGTCTGGCCATGGGCATGTCCCTGCAAGAAAAGCGCGTGGTCATTATAGCACAAATGGTCTGTTTACCCGGATGCCACGTTCTATCATCTAAAATGTTACCGAGGAGAATCATGTCCCCCGAGGAACCCATGAGCATCGACGAACGCCGAAAGTACCTGCACAAGATGCAATCCCTCTACCGGTACGCCGACCGCACGCAACGCTCCGCCTTGCTCAGCGACATGGAACAGGTCACCGGTTTGCATCGCAAAAGTCTCATCCGTTGTGGTCTTCCTTCGTGATTTGGGTTGTTTTGATGTCCCCACAAATTATCAAGGAAGGTCTTTTTTGCGCAACTCCACCGACTTTAAGAAAGCCTCGGTGCAGCGAGGTGCCGGTGGCACAGGCAGAGGGCTACTAAAGAAGCGGCTGAGGGAGCATAGCATGCCTTACACGGTTATCGTCTGCGACATGTTTCACTTCGCCGACGACCCGGAGCATGAGAGCGCCGTCCCCGATTTCCTCGACCGCGAGTGGCCATTGAATACGCCCGTCGCCGCCTGCGCAGTTCTCTATCCAGCACCCGGCCCTGCCAGAGGCGCGCGATTATCTCGCGCTATACGAATCCCTGCTGTCCAAAGGTTTTGCCCTGACCTGCGGAGGCTGCGAGGAGCAAGCTGCCGCCTTATTACTACAAATACCGCATCGTCCTGCGTCCCGCGGAACCATCCCCCACCGGCGAGCGAGCGCTGCAGTCCCGCCGGCAGGGAGAGATCACCCTCTGGCC
>RFJH01000361.1 GCA_003694975.1 Anaerolineae bacterium
CAAATCATCTCACCGTCGCCAGTTCGCGCAACAGAGTCTCGGTTGCCTTCACCATCCGCTCAACCGAAAAGCGCGTCGCAATACGCTCGCGGGCGCGCTTCCCCAAAGCACGACGTTCCTCCGGTGACATCGCCAGCATGGTCATCAGTGCATCCGCCAGCGCCGCAGGTTGTCGCGGCGGGGCAACGATTCCCGTCTCGCCCACGATGCGCGCCGAATCCCCCGCATCGGTGACCACGCAGGGAACGCCGCAGGCCATTGCCTCACCGATCACGTTGGGAAAGCCCTCGCCGTAAGACGAGGAGACCAACACGTCCAGGGCATTGTACACCGCCGGCATATCGGCGCGCTGGCCGGCCCAAACGAGCACGTCACCCAGGCCCAGCGAGGCTGCCAGGGACTGCAACTCGTCGCGATAAGCCGCGGGGCCATCGCCCACGCACACGAAACGCGCCTGGGGACACTCCCGATGCACCTGCGCCGCCGCACGCAAGAAGGTCGGATGATCCTTCATCGGGTCGAGGCGAGCCACCAGGCCGACCAGCACAACATCGAGGGGAATTTTCCATTCGCGGCGCACACTCGCACCCCAGGCAGCGTTCGGCTGAAAACGGCTCGTGTCCACCCCGTTGGGAATCACCCGCATCCGCGTCCCGCGAAAGCCCTTGCGCCGATGATAGTCAGCCCCGCTCTGCGAGTTCACCACAATGCAATCTGCAAAGCGGGAAAGGAAACACTCGACACGATACACCACGCCGGCGGTCCAGTCGTAGCGCGAAAAATCCATGTGCGAGGAGCGCACCCCCCAGACCACCTTCACCCCCGCCATCTTGCCGGCTACGGCGGCGAAAACGTTGGGGACATCGAGAAAACTGTACAACACATCGGTCTTTTGCGCACGAATCTGCTCGACCAGGCCCCGTGTGAACCCCAACAAGTCCCAACGGGAACGTTTTTCCAATGAGGCTATCGTGACATCTTCTAAAGCATTCAGTTCCGCGAACAGATCTCCCTGCGGGTAAAACAGTAACACGGTGATGTGGAACGTCCCGCGATCGAGGCGCTTCACCAACTCAAGGAACTGGCGCTCCGCCCCGCCGCTCCAAAGGGAACGGAGGAGAAAGGTCAAACGGATCACGCTTGCTCCTACAGTTCTTGCGCCAAGTTAAGGTATTGAGTCATGGCGGCTTCAAAGGAGAATTCACGGGCGCGCTGCCGCAGGCGGTCGCGGTCAGGCGGATCATCCAGGGTTCTCAGGATAGCCTGAGCGAGCGCATCGGCATCGCCAACCGGCACCAGCGCGCCATAATCGCCACCCGCCAGAATCTCCGCCGGGCCAAACTCGCAGTCGGTAGAGACGATCGGCGTGCCGCACATCAGTGCCTCGACCAACACCACAGGGAAGCCCTCCCAGCGCGAGGAGAGCACAAAGGCATCCGCCGCGGCCATGTACGGGTACGGATTAGCCACATAGCCGGGCATCTCCACCCAAGGAGCAATACCCAACGCTCGCGCCAGGTCTTCCAACATAGCGCGCTCCGAACCCTCCCCCAGGATCAACAGACGCGCGTCTCGCCGTTGACGTAAAATGGCGAAGGCACGCAAAAGCGTGGGATAATCCTTGGCGTTGTTCAGGCGGCCCACAGAAAGGACAAGCGATACGCCCCGCTTTGCAAGCCAGGGATGCTCCACACGCTCCCGTGCGCCCTGCTGAATACGCTGCAGGTCAATCGGGTTGTAGATCACACGAATGTCGCGCCGCGAAATCCCCAGTGTGCGCACCAGATCGTCGGCGACCCCTTGAGAGACGGCGACGATCGCATCGGCGCGCGGCAACAACCGCTGCGCCAGGAAGCGAATCAAAGCACCTTTCAATGGGTGGATGGGAGGGCCGAGGTTGTACGAAATCGCTGAGTGTTCTGCCAAAATCAGGCGAGAGGGGGGACGCACCAACAAAAACGCCAACGCGGCGACCACGTTGGCGTGCGTCTGCGTAGACATCAAAACAGTGGGGCGATACCTTCGCAAATACCGCACGAGGCGAGGATAAGCCCCTGCGACGCGCGGCGAGCCAAAATCAAAAATTCGCGCTTCGGCGGGAACATCGGCAAGGAACTCGCCCTGAGCGCTCCCCAACAGCAAGTGGACGTTCCACCCGGCCTGCAAAAAACCTTCCGTCAGGCTCAAAACCACCCGTTCCGCCCCACCGGCCTGCAGCGAGGGGCTAAAGATCGCCATGCGGGGAGAGGTCATCACTTTTCTGGTGACGGTTCGCCGTCCCTCAACCAGCGATGATATGTCGCAATAGTTTGCTCGACCATGGCATCCACGGTAAACGTCTCCAGGGCATAACGGTGCGCTTCTTCCACCACGGCGGCTATTTCATCGGGGTGAGCGTACACATACCGCAATTGCTCGATCAGCCCCTCCACGTCGCCGCTATCGAACAAACGGCCATATCTGCCATGCTGCAGAACCTCCGGGATCGCACCGGCACGACTGGCAACGATTGGCACCCGGCTCATCATGGCCTCAATCAACACCAA
>RFJH01000362.1 GCA_003694975.1 Anaerolineae bacterium
CCACGGAGGGGAAACGTTTCTCCTCGCGCAGGCGGGCGACAAATTCCAGGGTAAGGTGTTGGCCGTAGAGGTCATTGCGGAAATCCAGCAGGTGTGTCTCGATGTGAGGGTGTTGCGCCTGGGGAGTGAAGGTTGGACGGAGGCCGATGTTGGTCACGGCAGGGTGGCGCCTGCCACCCACCCACGCCCAACAGGCGTAGACCCCGTTGGCCGGAATGACCTTTTCTGCCGGGTAGGCGATGTTCGCGGTGGGAATGTCAATCTTCCGCCCGCGGCCGTCGCCGTGGACGACGGGGCCACTCAGGGTGTAGTAACGCCCCAAAGCGGCGGCGGCTTCGGCCACCTGTCCGGCGGCGAGGCGAGAACGGATGAGGCGGGAGGAGATGCGTTCCTCGCCGTTGAGGACTGTCGGGATAGTTTGTACTTCGTATCCCAGCGTCTTCCCAATTTCAATCAGGCGAGGGATATTGCCTTGACGGTCTTTCCCCAAGGCGAAATCATCCCCTTCAACCAAACGACGCACGCCGAGATGGGCTTTGAGCCGTTGCATAAACTTTTCGGCTGGAAGGGAGGCAATAACCTGGTCAAAGGGGTGGGTGACGACAATATCCACTCCAAGATCGCCCAGAAGGGACGCTTTCTCTTCAGGTAACGTGAGGTAGCGGATGGTGTTGTCTTTTCCCAGTACGATGGCCGGGTGGGGGTAAAACGTCAGCACAACGGCGGGGAGGTTTTCCTCATGTGCGCCTGTGACGAGGTGACGTAAGATTTCCCTGTGACCACGATGAACACCATCAAAGACGCCAATGGTCAGCCAGGAAGCCGGGATGGAAAGACCTTTGAGTGAGCGGTAATGTTGCATGAAGGGGTGGTAGGGCGTGGATTTGTTTCGCCAGGAGAGGCGGTTAAGAAGAGACGAAGAAAACCTTTTTCGGTTGCCACTCCAGTTGGCCCTCTTCGCCCTCCACAAGTTTCAGTAGGGCGACCAGTTCGCCTTGCATACTGATGCCACGCACCATCTGGTTGGGGTCACTACCCGGCTCGGCAGGGACGCGATGCCCATGCCGAACGGCTTCTACCTGATCCGGATCGAGTTCTACGGCCGGCCAATCGGCAAGCGCCTCCGCAGCGGGGATCAGGTACTTGTACCAATCACCGATCTGGAAGGCTTCTTGCAATTTACGCAAAGGGACGGCATCGCGCAAAGAGAAACGCCCGCTCTTGGTGCGTCGCAGACCGACCAGGTAGGCACCACATCCCAACACCTCGCCAAGATCGTTTGCCAGAGAACGGACATAAGTGCCCGATGAGCAATGAACGTCAATGACTACCTCCGGCGGCGCCCATTCCAACACTTCCAGGTGATAGACTTTGATCTTGCGTGGCGGCAATTTGACTTCTTGCCCCTCGCGCGCCATCTCATACGCCCGTCGCCCTTTAACGCGGACGGCGGAATAAGCCGGCGGCACCTGTTCGATCTCGCCCTCGAACTGTTTGAGGACTTTCTCGAACTCCTCCTCGGTGATGTTCACCGGCACGCCGGAGGACACAAAGCGGCCTTCGGCATCATAAGTGTCCGTCCTTCCGCCCAGACGGATGATGGCCTGATAGCGTTTGTCGGCAGCCGATACGTATTCACTCAGGCGTACGGCGGGGCCGATCAAGATGACCAGCACGCCCGAGGCGCGTGGGTCGAGTGTGCCGGTGTGTCCGGCGCGACGAATCCCGGTTCCACGGCGGACAATCTGTACCACCTCGTGTGAGGTCATGCCCACCGGTTTATCCACAACCAGGACGCCCGAAATGGCATTCTTTAAATCTTGACTGTTCATTCGTTTGGTTTCCTCCTTGAAAACTGAGAAAAACTTGTCTCATGATGATGTGGGGTGTGTTGTTCCCGCAAGGGGACATTTTTCCCATTGCTCCCATTGCAGGGGAAAGTCAAAGTCCCAGAATCTCTCTTGTCGCTTTCAGCACCAGGGGTTGAACCTCTTTCAGGCTGCCGGGGACATCGGCACCGGCGGCGGCTCGATGTCCACCTCCGCCGAAATGTTTGGCAACCCGGGAGACATCTACATCTGGCGTCAGGGCTCGCCAGGAGATTTTAACATGATTATCGGGTTGTTCGACGAAAATCATCGCTACCGTACTCTCATCGATCGCGGAGAGGACATTGATGAGATCGGCATCGTCGTTGCCATGATAGCCGCTTGTTTCGCGATCGGCCAGGGTGAGTGTTCCCCATACCAGGCCATCGGAACGCTCCAGGCTGGAAAGACCGGCACCCCAGTAACGGGCGGCTTGAAAAGAGCGCCGCACCAGGGCACGATGGTATAGTTCAGAAAGGTTGACGCCATATTCCATCAACGAGGCAGCCTGGCGCAATGCCCGGGGGGTAGTATTAGACGTGCGAAAGCCCAGCGTATCGGTCACGATGCCGGTGAGTAGTGCTGCGGCAATAGGTTGGGTGATTTTCAGCCCCCATGCCGTCAGATGGTCAGTCAGAATAGCCGATGTGGCCACTGCCTGTGGTTCGATCAGGTTGAGCACACCAAATTTCTCGTTGGTGACGTGATGATCGATGTTGATATCAGGTTGGCCATATGCCTGGCAGCATTTTCCAACGCGTCGAAAGTCTGCGCAATCCACCACAATAAAGGTGTCAAATTTTCCTTTTGGCTCAGTGTGTACCTGCTCACTGCCTTCCAGATGTCGAAATGACTTGGGGACGCCATCGCTCAGCACCATTTGTACGTTCTTTCCGGCGTTCTGCAAAGCCAGTCCCAAAGCAATCAGTGAGCCAATCGCGTCGCCATCAGGGCGGACGTGCGAAGCGATAAGGATATCGCGACTCTCCGCCAGGCGTTGGCGGATGGCTTCATCAAGGGAATGTTCCATTACTACTCAGTATCCTCCGGTTTTTCTTTCTGACGAATGGACGCCAGCAAACGTTCGATATGGTCGGCATGCTCCGGGGTTGGGTCCCAATGGAAACGCAGGCGAGGGAAAACACGCAGTTCGATGCGCCCGGCCAACATGCTGCGGATGAAACCGCGTGCATGTTCCAGTCCCTCCAGGATCTCCTGCCTACGTGCCGACCCTTCCACAGCGGAAACGTAAATATCCGCGAAGGCGAGTTCGCGGTCCACTTTGACATCGGTGACGTAGATGTTTTTCAGGCGTGGATCCGCGATCTCGCGGATGAGCATTTCGGAGAGTTCGCGGCGTATGCGGTCCGCGATGCGTTGAAGCCGAATTGGAGAAGGCATGGCTCATTCAGACTCGGTGTCGGTTTCCAGCACGTAGCATTCGAGAATATCGCCGATCTCGAAGTCGCTAAAGCCTTTCAGCCCCACACCACATTCGTACCCTTCCCGGATTTCGGTCACGTTCTCCTTTTCGTGTTTGAGGGAGGCCATTTCGCCATCGTATACCAGGTCCTCGCCACGCCAGAGACGCACTTTGGCATTGCGCCTCAGCATGCCCTCTCGGACACGGCATCCGGCCACTTTCCCAAGTTTGGAGACAGGGAAGACGGCCAAGACCTCAGCCCGCCCAATGACGCGCTCGACGACCTCCGGCTCCAACAACCCCTTGAGCGCCTTTTCCACATCTTCTGTTAGACGGTAGATGATGTTGTAAAGGCGAATGGAGACCCCTTCCGCCTCGGCCAGGCGACGAGCGGCTACATCTGCCTGAACGTTGAAACCGATGACAATAGCGTTCGAGGCCGCGGCGAGCATGACGTCGTTTTCACCGATATTGCCTGTCTCAGCATGCAAAATATTGATCCCGATTTCGCCTTGTCCCAATTTCTCCAGTTCACTGACGATAGGCTCCAGGGAGCCTTGTACATCGGCCTTGACGATCAGGCGTAGTTCTTTGGTTTCTCCGGCCTGATATGCGGAGAACAGGTCTTCCAGGGAGACTTTTTTCCGGGCAGCCGTTTTCTCCTTACGGGCCTGCAGGCGTTCCGCAACAATCTGGCGGGCCTCTTTTTCATTCTTGACCGTATAGAACAGTTCACCTGCATCCGGAACCTCATTCAGCCCCATCACGGCAACGGGCATAGATGGCCCGGCCTGCCGGACGCGTTTCCCGCGATGGTCAAACATGGCGCGCAGACGACCATGAGCCGTGCCCGCGACCACGATATCGCCCGTTTTCAACGTGCCGTTCTGGACGAGGAGGGTGGCCACCACACCTTTGGCTTTGTCCAGTTCTGCCTCGATGACGGTGCCAATGACACGCCCATTGGGATTGGCGCGGATATCGGTGCTATCGGCTACCAGAAGAATTGCTTCAAGCAAGTCGTTAATGCCCTGTCCTTGTTTGGCCGAGACCGGCACAACCAGCGTATCACCGTCCCACTCATCGGGCACCAGGCCAACTTCGGCGAGTTGCTGTTTCACCCGGTCGGGGTTCGCGTTAGGCTTATCGATTTTATTCAAAGCAACAATGATGGGCACGCGCGCTGCTTTGGCATGTGCGATGGCTTCGCGCGTCTGTGGCATAACACCATCGTCGGCTGCGACGACAAGCACAACAATATCTGCGCCCTGGGCACCGCGTGCGCGCATGGCGGTGAACGCCGCATGACCGGGAGTGTCCAGAAAGGTAATAAGGTTTCCCTGATAATCCACTTGATAAGCGCCGATGTGTTGCGTGATTCCGCCGGCTTCTGTCGCAACGACGTTCGTATGGCGGATTGCGTCCAGCAGCGTTGTCTTTCCGTGGTCTACGTGTCCCAGAATAGTGACGACCGGAGGACGACGCTGAAGCAATGACTCATCTTCATCGGCAATCAATTTGCGCCAGAGAGGGATTTCGCCACTTTCTTGCTCTTTTGCGACTTCCTGGACTTCCGGCAGTGCCTCATAACCCATATCGGCGGCAACAATGGCTGCGGCGTCAAAGTCTATCTGTTGGTTGATACTCGCGATCACCCCATTGTTCATCAGGATTTTGATCACCTGAATGGGGCTGGCCTCCATGCGCTGCGCCAATTCACGTACGGTGATTACACTTGGAATTTCTATTGTCTTGTGCCCGTTGTTACCGCTCATAAGACACTCCTTTCTAAAATTGCATCCCTATCCACAGCGCACCCCGCCGATAATCTCTTTCACGCGGAGCGGCACTCTGGAAGTCTTATGGTGTGCCGTGTGAGCGATACACGGGCGTGTAGGCCTGTCCGTTCACATGGCAGGATCAGTGGGCGGGCAAAGAGCCATCGCCTTCCTCACTCAGGGTCTCCATAAAGGCTTCCAGGCGCTCCCTGTCCTCGGCGGTCAACTCGGTTTTCAAAGCACGCGCCAGTGCACCTTGCAATGCTCGTTGCCAGCATTCCCGTCGGTCGTGCAGATAGGCCCCACGTCCGGCCTGTTTGCCGGTAGGGTCAATGTACACCCCTTCGGGTGTTCGCACCAGTCGGATGAGTTCCCGCTTTGGCATCACAGTGCGACATCCGACACAGGTGCGCTGGGGGATGTGCTTGATACGCCTGGTTCTCCTTTTCGGCACGGTTATTGTTCTACCTCATTTGCAGAGAACTGCCAATCATCTCAACTATGAATGTGCCGTTACCATTCTTCGAAGAAATCATCATCGCCGCGTTTATGTCGCTTACGCGCGATAACCTCATCGAGATCGGGATCGTATTCAATTTCAACGTACTTTTTCTTTCTCTTTTTCTTCTTCTTTTTCTTCTTCGGTTCGTCGCGTTCCTCTTCTTCCTCGCCGCTTTTCTCGCTACCGCCTTCGATCAATTCGGGGCGCAAGGTGAAGATCTCCTCCAGCGACGCGGTTTCCATATCCACGGCGCTGTCGGCTTCCGCTGCTCTCTCAGCCTCGACTGCCATGGCGGTTTCTTCGGCAGCCTCGCCTGGTTCCACTTCGGGCGCAACGGTCGCAGCCTCGTCGGCAACGACAGGGAGTCTTTCCTCGGCCTCAACCTTTTCCTCTGCAGCAGGCAACGCCGTTTCCCCTTCCTGGGCGGGCTTTTCTTCCTCGGCGGTGGCCTCTTCCGCAGCAGCAGGTTCTTCGGGTTCGGGGAATGTGATCGCGGCCAGCGTCTCCTGAATGTTTTGCATGGCTTTCGGGCCGATGCCGGGCAGGCCGAGTACTTTATCCGGGTCGACCTTCATCGCCAGCAGGAGGTCACCAACCGTCTCATACTCTGCCTCGGTGAGAATGGTATAGACGTACTCCTTGAGTGGAAGATCTGCCAGCGGCATCTCGAAGGCCACCGGCGGAATCTCAGCGCGCGCGGCTGCCACGCGCTCCTCCTCTTGCCGACGAGCATCCTCCTCGATCTGAATAGTGCGGCGTTCCACGCGGTCTACGAACTGGGCCAGCGCCTGATATTCCTCCGGGGTGAGCGGACGGCCTTCGGCCTTGCGAGTCAGAATCTCTTCGATGACGGGGATATTTTCCACCGCCACCGGCAACATCTCGGCCAGTTCTTTATCGGTTTGCAACTTGGTGATGGCATCTCCCGCGGCCTCCGTCAGGCTCTTGATATCAATACGCCAGCCGGTCAGTTTGGCCGCCAGGCGCGCGTTCTGGCCATCGCGCCCAATAGCCAGGCTCAACTGGTCTTCCGTCACCACCACGGTGGCAGTGCGCCCTTTCTCCTCCGTTTCGGAGAGATAGACTCCCACTACCCTGGCCGGGCTGAGCGCCTTGGAGATATAAATTACCGGGTCGGGATTCCACTCGATGATATCAATCTTCTCATCGTGCAGTTCACGCACGATGGCCTGAATACGAATGCCCTTGACGCCCACGCAGGCGCCTACCGGGTCTACCCCCGGCTGTGTGGCGGAGACGGCCACTTTCGCACGGTGACCTGCCTCGCGCGCAATGGCGCGAATCTCCACAATGCCATGGTAGATCTCCGGAACCTCGTTTTCCAGCAGGCGGCGTAAGAAATTGCGGTGGGCGCGCGAGAGGATAATCTGTGGTCCACGCGGTGTGTCCTTGACCTCCAGGACAAGAGCGCGCACGCGGTCATGCACACGGAAACGTTCACCGGGGATCTTCTGGCTGTTGGGCATCAGGCCTTCGGCTTTGACATCAAGCCCAAGAGTAATTCCCTGGGGGCCAATGGCCTGTACCACACCGCTGACAATCTCACCCAGTTGACGCTGGAAGTATTGCAATTGGGCATTGCGCTCCGCCTCGCGCAGACGTTGCTGGATGACCTGTCGTGCTGTCTGTACGGCAATACGGCCGAAGTCGTCTGGCGTGGCCTCGACGATGATCATATCGCCAACCTGGGCTTCGGGGTTGACTCGACGCGCTTCCTCCAGACTGACCTCGGTGCGCTCATCCTGGACCTCTTCCACCACCTCTTTCTCGGCGAAGATGGTCACTTTGCCGGTTTCCGGGTCCACTTTGGCCTCGACGTGTTGCGCGTTTGACGCGTTGACAGAACGCCGATAAGCGGAAACCATAGCGGCCTCGATGGCCGCCAGGATGATTTCCTTCGGCAACTGCTTCTCTTCCAACACCTCGTTGAAGGCCAGTGCGAACTCGCTTTTCATAATCTTTTCTTACTCCAATCGTTGGCTTATGGGGAAGGCCTGGATTACTTTCTGCCTCCCCTGCCTTACAAGCAGAAAAGTGGGGGATGCCCACTTTTCAACGCTTTCGGTATTGACCTGCCGCTATTTTAGCACAGAAAGCGGTGAGTTGCAAGTATAATGATTGCCATGTCTTCCCCAAGTAAAGAGAACACCTTTTCAACGCCCCCGCCGGGGCACGTGCGCGCCATGTTCGACCGAGTGGCACGACGCTACGACCTGATGAACCGCCTGATGACTTTCGGACAGGATACCCGTTGGCGGAAGGAGGTCATCCGTCGCGCCCGCCTGACCCCCGGCGCACGCCTCCTGGACCTGGGGGCCGGCACCGGCGACTTGGCGTGGGAGGCCCTCCAACAGGAACCCACGACCCTGCCGGTTGCAGTAGATTTTTCCCTGGAAATGATGCGCATGGGGCAACGACGCGGGCGATCCCTGGCATGGACAGCGGGTGATGCGCTCTCCCTCCCCTTCCCTGAGAACGTGTTCGATGCTGTGGTTTCGGCGTTCCTGGTACGCAATGTGCGCGATGTTCCACGCCTCCTGCGGGAGAAATACCGTTTGCTCAGGCCCGGCGGACGGCTGGTCATTCTGGATACCACGCGTCCACGCGCAGGAGTTCTGCAGCCCCTGGTTCGCCTGTACCTGCGCACCATTATTCCACTCTTAGGAGCGTTGGTGGCCGGCCTACGCGAGGACTATGATTATCTGGTTACATCCACAGAGAACTTCCTGCGCGCCGAGGAACTGGCGGCACACATGGCCGCAGCCGGCTTTCGTCGTATCGGATTCCGTCGGCTGATGTTTGGAACGGTGGCAATACATTGGGGTGAGAAGTGAAGGCGCGCGATTGGGAGAAAGCCGCCTTGTGTGGTGAACCCTCCTACGTCTGGCGTGAGGGACAGCAACGTCGCCTGGAGATGATCCTGCGCGCGGCGGGGGAGCGGGTACGCGGCCGCGTGCTGGAGAACGGCTGTGGGGTGGGGATGTACGCCAAGTATCTGGCCGAAGAGGGTGGAGAGGTCATCGGGTTGGAGTACGACTTCGACCGTTGCCTTGTAGCCGCGTCGCGTGCCCCTCACACCGTCAACGCGGCCGGTGAGGCGTTGCCCTTTCCCGACGCGACCTTCGACCTGATACTCAGTCACGAGGTCATTGAACACGTCCGCGACGACCGACTGGCAATCCATGAGATGGTGCGCGTGTTGCGCCCGGCAGGTCGTCTGGTGCTCTTTTGCCCCAATCGGGGATATCCTTTTGAAACCCATGGTGTGTATTGGAAAGGGCGCTATCATTTCGGGAACATCCCCCTGGTCAACTACCTGCCGCGCCGTTGGCGAGACCATCTCGCCCCGCACGTTCGAGTCTACTCGCGACGCGACCTGGAGAATCTCTTTGCCGACCTACCCGTGATTTTTTTACAACGGACGATCATCTACGGGGGATACGATAATCTTGTTGCACGCTTTGGTACTCTGGGAAAAGGGTTGCGTGCAATTCTACAATTTCTGGAGAAAACGCCCCTCAAGGCTTTCGGTCTCTCGCATTTCTGGGTGGTGGAGAAGCGGTGAGGCCGTTTACAGGCTGCGCGGCTATTGCTCTTC
>RFJH01000008.1 GCA_003694975.1 Anaerolineae bacterium
ATCCATCTGCGCCATGTGAAAGTGTCGGCGCCAACGACGACGGGGATAAGCCTGAATGTAAAGAGCCATTGTTCCTTCTCCTTGATAAAAACGGTTTCTGAACGTCGCCCTCATCATATCCGCCCCCCATCAGAAGAACGCAAGCGAAACGTTGATTCTTCGTAAGAAAGCGGGCATTGACGAAAAGGGAATCGAGGGTAACCGGCGAGAGGCATCGGTAGACCTCTGCGACGACACCCGGTGATGGGCTGCCCATCACCGCTCCAATTCGAGGGAATGCATGCTCTCACCACCCTCCCAAGCCTCAAGGTGTCCACCAAAGCGGGGTAGGCCCACGGGTACCTCCACTTCCACCAGGATCGTGTCGCCATCTTCGAGAGGGAATTCAATCAGTTGTTTCATTGCTTACTCCACAGGGAGGCAATCAGGGTTTCGAGCAGGTTAGCGACATCCATCGTAATCGTTTTCCAGAAAGTCCGGGCTCGCATTCCACCTGACCTGGATTATACGATAAAAACGCTGCCGGCAGACACGCGACTGTGCCCCGTGCCATCCACCTGGCCTCCTGGTCAGGGATTTATTGGAGATGCGATCACGCGCCCCTTGACAACATCGCAATTTTGTGTAAAATCAAACTAGTTTGAAAAACAAACTAGTTTGCAAAGGAGAAACTCCAATGAGTGACATCATCCGCGAACAGGAAAAACGGGTTCATCGCTACTGGACGGAAGACGGCCTCCCCGACCTCTATATCGGATTGTCCTTCATTGTCTATGCCGCCCTCCTGACCTGGCGTGTTGCTGGTGCGCCGGGGTGGGCAGAGTTCCTCATCAGCGCCTTCCCCATCCTCATCGTCATCTTCGGGCGCTGGCTGATCGAGGCGGCAAAACAACGCGTCACTTATCCGCGCACCGGCTATGTGAAATATCCCCTCCCAACACGCCGTCAGGTCACACGAAGGGTGATGGCAAGCCTGATTGTGGCCGCCCTCCTGTTAGCGGTGACGCTGTTCGGCTTCCTGCACGGCGGTGAAGAAGGTGGTCTCTTACTGATCGGCTACCTGATGCCTCTGTTGTTCACCTTCATCATCGGCGTGATCGCTTACCGGCAGAACAGTTTGCGCTACGCCCTCTATGCCGTCCTGGCCGGTCTCTTCGGCCTGACGGGCGCGTTCCTGGCGCCGCGACTCCCCTCGTCCGCCTGGCGGACCGCCATCGCCGACGGCGCAGCCATCCTGTTCCCATTGGGAATCGCCATCCTCATCGGCGGCGTGTGGACCTTCTTGCGTTACCTGCGTCTCCACCCGCCCAGGGAGGCAGAATGAACACACCACCTCTACCCCAACTCGATCCACTCATCCATGCGCCGGCGCGCCTGATCATCGTCTCCATCCTGAACGCCGTGGAAGAAGCAGACTTCCGCTACCTGCTCCACGCCACCGGTCTAACGAAAGGCAATCTCTCCACCCATTTGCGCAAACTGGAAGAAGGAGGCTATGTGGAGATCGAAAAAACCTTTCGTGGGCGCGTCCCCATGACACTGGTACGGCTAACAGAGGAAGGTCGCCGCGCCCTTGCCCGCTACCGTCGCGAGATGCTTGATTTCCTCTCCTCTCAGCAGTGACCCGCCTCGCGCGCCGACCGTGGCTCAATCCTCTTTAAGCGAAAGGCAGTTGACTATTCACCGAAAGACTGCTATCATCCTCACCGTGACCGATAGACGCAACAGCCGCCTCTCGCGCTTCTGGCAGGGGGTACATCGCTCGATTCGCTGGCTCTATCCCGGTCTCGGCGTCAAGCGCTGGTTGCTCATGCTCCTGGCGGGTATCACACTGGTAGGAGTTGGCCTGGCCATCTTCCTGCTCGATATCTACCGCACCGCACCGGATACATGGTGGCTTCCCCTGCTCTCTCTGGCCTCGCTCCGATTCCTGGCACGCCCGTTGCGCGTCCTGATCTTCGGTGGACTGGGAGTAATACTGATCGTTGTGGGTATCTGGGGGCTGAACCGCTCGATCCTGAAGCCCTTTCTGCGCCCTGGTCGCGCCGTCGTGGATCAACTGGCCGAATACCGGCGCCGTGAGCGCGGCCCGCGCGTGGTAGCCATCGGCGGCGGACATGGGCTTTCCACACTGCTGCGCGGCCTGAAAGAACACACCCACAACCTGACCGCCGTGGTCACCGTGGCCGACGACGGCGGCTCCTCCGGAGAACTGCGTCGCACGATGGGCATCCTGCCGCCGGGAGACATCCGTAACTGCCTGGCTGCCCTCTCCAACGACGAGGCCTTGCTCACCCAATTGTTCCAGTACCGCTTCAGCGGTGCACCCGGCCTGAACGGTCACTCCTTCGGCAACCTGTTCATCTCCGCCCTGAGCGACATCACCGGCAGTTTCGAGGAAGCCATCGCCGAATCTGGGCGCGTGCTCTCCGTGCACGGACGTGTGCTGCCATCCACCCTGCATAACGTGAAACTGGTCGCCGATGTGCGCCTGCCGAATACCCCCAACGAAGTACGCGTGGAAGGGGAAAGCCGCATCCCACAAATCGCAGGGCGGGTGCGTCGTGTCTGGCTGGAACCGAACAATGCCCCCGCCTTTCCCCCCGTCATTCAGGCCATCCTCTCTGCAGATGTCATCGTCATCGGGCCGGGAAGCCTCTACACCAGCATCCTGCCCAACCTCCTCGTCCCAGACCTGCTTGCCGCGGTGCGCGTCAGCCGGGCCGTCAAGTTCTATATCTGCAACATCGCCACCCAACCGGGTGAGACGGAGACCTACACCTGCAGCGACCACGTGCGCGCCCTGGAAGACCACATCGGCCCAGGGCTGGTGGACGTGGTGATTTGCAACGACACTTACGAAGGCAAGTTGACCGAGGGATCCCAGTGGGTGCGCGTGGACGAGGCCGCCCGGCGCGATCCCCGCCTCTACTGCACCGACTTGCTGGACCGCGAGCACCCCTGGCGCCACGACTCACGACGCCTGGCACAAACCATCATGGACTTATACTACGAACGTACGGGGCCTCTGGGCGAGCGCACCTGATCGGAGGCCACTCATCCTATTTCCCTTACAACAGGAGGTACTCCAATGACTACAAGAGTGGGCATCAACGGTTTTGGCCGTATCGGACGACAGGTGTTGAAGGCCATCCTGGAACGCAGCGGTGGAGAACTCGAAGTCGTCGCCATCAACGACCTCTTCGATGCGCAAACCAACGCACATCTCTTCAAATACGACTCGAATTACGGCACCTACGCGGGTAGCGTGGAGGTCCGGGACGGCAACCTGATCGTGGACGGAAAGACCATCCGCGTCTTCGCCGAACGCGACCCGGGCAACCTGCCCTGGGCCGACCTGGGCGTGGAGATTGTCATCGAGTCGACCGGCGTTTTCCGGGACGCATCGAAGGACCCCGGGCCGCGTTCGCATATCGAGCGCGGCGGCGCGAAAAAGGTCATCATCTCCGCCCCGGCGAAGAACGAAGACCTGACCATCGTCCTGGGCGTGAACGATGGGATGTACGATCCGGCGCGCCACCACGTCGTCTCGAACGCCTCCTGCACCACGAACTGTCTGGCGCCGGCGGCAAAGGTCGTACACGACAAGTTTCGCATCGTGCGCGGCCTGATGACCACGATTCACTCCTACACCAACGACCAGCGCATCCTCGATCTGGCGCATCCGAAAGACATGCGGCGCGCCCGCGCGGCGGCCATGAACATCATCCCCACCACCACCGGCGCGGCGAAAGCCCTGGCCAAGGTCATCCCGGAGTTGGAGGGTAAGTTCGATGGCATGGCCGTGCGCGTGCCCACCCCCACTGTCTCTTTGGTGGATTTCGTGTGCGAGGTGGAGAAGGCGACCGGCGTCGAGGAAGTCAACGCCGCCTTCCGTGAGGCAGCGGAGGGTGCCATGAAGGGCATCCTGGGATATTCGGAAGAACCGCTCGTCTCGATGGATTACAAGGGCGATTCGCGTTCATCCATTATTGACGCCCTTTCCACGCGCGTCATGGCTGGGCACATGGTCAAAGTAATCACCTGGTACGATAATGAATGGGGCTACTCCTGCCGCACGGCGGACCTGGCGCTGAAGATGGCGAAGAGCCTCTAATGACCCATCAGACAGCCGCCACATGAAAAGGAGAGCGGATGATGTTCAACAAGAAAACGCTCCGCGAGGTGGACGTGCGCGGGAAGCGCGTCCTGGTGCGGGTGGATTTCAACGTCCCTATCCAGGACGGTGTAGTGC
>RFJH01000363.1 GCA_003694975.1 Anaerolineae bacterium
CTGGTGGGGTTTGTCCACGTCCATGCCGGGTTCGGCGTATTCCCAGACAATGGCCCGACCGGTGATATCGAGGCGCTTCATCACCCGCCGGGCAGCCTCGTCCAGAGTCAGCCGGCGCGTCAGGAGCAAGAAGAGGGTACCGAAGCCGATAATGGCCGCCTGCTTGAGAGGGGACTTGCGGCTGCCGATCAGTTGTTCCCACAACTCCGTGCGCTCGTTGGGCAGATGAACGCGAACGACGTTCATGTCCGCACCACAGACCTCCATGTCTTTGAGGCGCGTGTAGGTGCGCTTCGAGCCGGGGAATCGCCTCTCCATCACTTCGCGCGGGATAACACCGTAATAGACGTCCTCGCGGGTTTGCATCGTGGTCTCGATCAGCCAGTCCACCATGTGAGGCTGGATGGCGGGGATATCCGAGGAAACGAGAAGAACGTACTCGGCTTTCGGGTTGAGTTCGAGCACTTTGTTGACGCCGGCGATGAGATTCGCCAACATCCGCCCCTGATTGGGGACGAAGGTGCACGGCTTGCGACAGGTCACCCCGCTGCGCGGCGAGAGGCCGACGATGACGACGCGCTCCACCTTCTCCGCGCCGCTCAAGGCATCGAGCACCCATTGGATCATCGGCTTCCCGGCCACATCGAGCAACGCCTTCGGGCGACCGTCCGCCTCGGCGTACAGGGGGTCTTCGGGCAAAGGAATACCGCCTGCGGTCACGATTGCATCCATACGATCTCCTCCAAATCCAAAATAGGGCGTAAGTCACAAAATTCGCCGCGCAAGTCGGTGACTTGTGCTACTTCTCGCGTGCCTTCAGAGAACATCCGGCGCGTCATCGCCGTTCCGTCGCGGCGATGACCTTCTTCACACGCCTGACCTGCGAAGGCTTCAAGTCCGCCATGCGGTCGGTGAGAACCTGCAAGAACGGCTCGCGGTTCTCCGCCGTCACAGCGCTCAGGATCGCCTCGGCGCGTTGAGGCACATCTTTCGGACGGGAGGTCGCCAGATGCTTCAGGAGGTAAGGGAAAAGCGCCTCGCGATACTCCGCCCGCTGCGCGGCGACCAGCGCGAGCGCCTTGATGCCCCGATCCTGAGTGATGACAGAGCCCTGCTCAATAGCACGCATGATTTCCTCACGGTGTGCATACAGGAACGGCGCCTTCAGCGCGGCAATCGTGGAAAGAGCGATCATACCGCCCCACACCAGGCGATTGTTCCTGCTTCGCAGGAGCGCCAGGAACTCGTCGGCGTAGTCCGCAATCAGTTCGGGGGCGAGGTAACCGATCTCATACAATACCTTGATGCAATCGCTCTGGATGTTCCGGTCGCGGTCGTTCAAATGGACGACCAACTCCCGAACGGCCTCCTCGTCCCGTGCCGCTGCCACCTCCCGCGCCAGTTCCTGATTCGGGACATCATCGCGTCGCCCCAACGCCGAAGCGAGTCTCTCCAGCACCGACATCAGGCCTTCTCCGAGAGAGGAGCGCGGCTCAGTTCAACTCCTGCAATTGCGGCTCGAAGCCGAGTTTCTCCAGCATCTCACTGTATTCGTCCCAGGTCAGCGGACGGCCTTTGCCGGAGATGGCGACCAGGGCGGCCTCCATCATGTTCGTACCAAACGAGCGCCCCTCCAGCACCGGCGTGGTCGTGACCAGGTACTTCACGCCCGCCTGCCGGAACAACTCCACGTCCTCCGGCGTGGTGGTGTTGGTGACGATAATCTTGCCTTCCAGTTTCTCAGGCATGTGCCGCTTGACGTAGTGACAATCCCCGGCGATGACCGTCGCCCACCGATACCACTTCTCCCATTTCGGGATGCGCTCCTCCTGCTTCTCGCCGGTCGGGTAGAGCCATTCAAAGGGGAAACGCGTGACGATGGGGATCATGATTTTCGCCAGGAAGCGCAATTGCCCGATGCTGCGCAGAGGGATGGGCACACCGAGGGCGAACATCAGGTCGCCGAAGACGGTCTCGTAGCCCGCTTTGACGAAGGACATGGAGAGGCCCCAGCGGTCCACGCCCAGAGTGATGAACGCCTTGCGCCCGTGCTGATCGAGGTAATCGCCGAGGTGCTCTTCCAGGAAGGGAGCGGCTTTCGTCTCCAGGGTATTCTTCAGCCCGCCACCGTCCACGACCGGCGTCTTCTGCACGTAGCGCACGAGTTTCTGCACGGAGTGGAAGGGGAAGAACTGACCATCCACGATGGCCCCCAGGTCTGCACCGCCGACGCCGAAAGCGTCCACTTTGCCGTCCAGTTCCTTGAACTTCAGCGCGGCGGCTTCCATATCGCCGTCCGTGCCGATGCGCTCGATGCGGATTTTCTCGCCCAGAAGCGTAATCTCCACCGCCTTATCGCGCTTGGACGAACCAATGCTGACACTGACTGCACGTTTCATGACGGTTTCCTCCTCGCGGGGATATAAGCACCCCCAGTATACCCCAACTTGCGCCGCGCGCTATCACTTCGCGCACTCGTCCTTTGATCATGCGTCACACATTGACCCTTTGCAAACGACCACAAGGGGATTTCGCACGATTATCCGCAAAATGCCGCGAATGAACTTTCACCAAAGCGGCGTAACTCCACCACACAGCGATGTGCCGCCGCCTCTCACTCCCATTGCAACGACAGAAGCCCCCCACCGCTTGTCACTTTAGACCCGAATGCAGGAAACTCTGGATAAAGCGGCGTTGGAAGAACAAGAAAGCAACAAACAACGGCGCAGCGACCATTAAAGTGGCCGCGCTGAGCAGCGACCACTGTGCGCCGATTTCCCCCAACTGCGTAAAACGTACCAGTCCTGCCGTGAGGGGGCGGCTTTGATCACTGTTCGTAATCACCAGAGGCCAAAGGAACTCATTCCAGTGCCACGTAGCCGACGATAACCCAAAAGCGACCAGCGAGGGGATAGATGGTGGAAGGTAAACATGCCAGATCAACTGCCACCACGAACAGCCATCCATGACACCGGCGTCTACCAGGTCCCGAGGAACAGCCAGGAACGCCTGTCGCATCAAGAAAGTGCCGAAGGCAGAGCCAAAGTAAGGCATCGCGATGGCCAGGCGAGTATCAAACAATCCCATCCAGCGAATAGTAGCAAAATTGGGAGCCAGCAAAGCAGTGGTAGGGATCATCATCTGAAGCAAGATAAAGAAGAAAATCCAACGCTTGCCGAAAAACTGATAGTTTGCCAGAGCAAAACCGGCCAAAACAATGGTTACCAGTTGAACGGCTAAAATGGTCAAGACAACAACGATGGTGTTGACATAATAGCGGCCAAAAGGCGCCAGCGACCAGGCGCGCAGGTAATTCTCAAAGGTTATATGGCTACCAAACCAGACATCACCGATACGCATTGCCTCGCTGGCAGGCCGAAAAGATGCTACCAATGCCCACAGGACCGGCACCGACCACAACAGGGCAAGAGCGGCTGTCAAAAGATTAGTCAACCAGTGCAGCAGATATCGCCAGGGACTTCTAGCACCCATCTCAAGCCTCCCTCCGCTCGGAGATGAGAAAATTGGTCACCGTGAAAGCCAGAAGCACCACGATAAAAATCACCGTAATGGCTGCCGAAACACCGATATCCTGATATTCAAAGCGTTCCAGCCAGAGTTCAAAGAGGAGCACTGTGCTGGCGCGACTTGGTCCACCTCGGGTGAGCACAAAAATGTGATCTACCGTCCGAAATGCGTCAATGACGGCGATAGTAGTAATAAAAACGGTAGTGCGACGCAGAAGCGGCAGGGTGATTTTCCACAAAATTTGCCAACCGTTTGCACCATCCAGCGCAGCGGCTTCGTACACATCAGCAGGGAGATTTTGCATTCCGGCGAGGTAGAAAATCATGTAATACCCCGAATTTTTCCAGATGGCGACAATCATCACCGCTACCAACGCCAGTGAAGGGTTACCGGTCCAGTTTTCGGGACCGGTATATCCTAAAGTGCGCAATGCTGTGTTGAAAAGGCCATAGCCCGGTGTGAAGAAGAACATCCAAATGGTCGCCGCACTGACCATAGGCAGAACCATCGGATGAAAGAATGCCAGACGAAAGAGACCTTCGCCGCGAATCCGGCGATTGACCAGAAGTGCAAAAAGAAGTCCTAGGGCAATGCTAAGCGGCACCGTCCCCAGAATGTATTTCACCGTATTGAGAACAACTTGTCGAAAGTAAGGGTCGGAGAAGAGTTCGAAATAATTACCTAACCCAATAAACACCGGTTCACGAAATCGGGCGATATTCATGCGTTGCCGGAAGAGGCTCTGATAAATCGAAAGAAGCACCGGCCACGCCGTAAACAAGGCCACGAAAACAACCGTTGGAAGAAGCAAGAGGTAAGGCAGAGGTGAAAAGCGTTTGCGGGCAACCTTTATATTCAAGGCTACCTCCTCAACATACATAGGGGCAGCAGGCCTCCCAGTTACACGGGAGGCCTGCCGGTTTGCTTTACGGGCAGAAATCTGCCAGTGCTGCTTCCGCCTCGGTCTGTGCAGCGGCCATAGCTTCTTCCACGCTCATTTCGCCGTTGTAAGCGCGTTGCAGATAATCGTGGAAAATGTTACGCACCTGACCGAGGTTCTGAGTGGAGAACTCCGCACCGGCGTATTTCAGCGCCTCGCGAGTTGCCAATGCCTGCGGCACCTTTTCTACATAGGCTTTCATTGCATCGGTCTCATAGGCACTGGCACGTGTGGCAATGTAACCCGTCTGAATGCTGAAATCGGCCACATACTCTGGGCGGGTCACGAATTCAATGAACTTCCAGGCGGCTTCCTGTTGCTCAGGTGGCACCCCCTTCAAGATGTAGAAGTTTCCACCACCGGGGACACTGGCGTAGGTACCTTCCTCTTTGCCAGGAACAGGCATCACTCCGACATCAAAATTGGCCTGTTTCAAGATACCGCTCAGACTGCCAGAAGAGTGAACGATCATCGCCGTGGAACCGTTGGCGAAATCGGTCGGGGCCGTTGCCCACACACCCTGAACACCTTCGGGCATCGCCTGATAGACATGAGAAAGGTCAATGTAGAACTGGGCAGCCTCAATCACAGCGGGATCGTTAAAAGTGACGGTGCATTCATCCTTGAAGATATTCTGTCCTGCGCCAATGGCCAGAGGCTGGAAAAGCCAATATGGCCATCCGGAAGGATATTGCAGCCCCCAATGTGTCACGTCGCCCTCGGTGGTAGTCAACGCCTGGGCGGCCTCAGCCCAACTCTGCCAACTGGTAGGTGGCTCCAGGCCAGCCTCTTCAAATTTGCTCGCATTGTAGTAGAGTACCACGGCACTGCGTTGGAAAGGGATACTCCACAACTTACCATCATAGTAAGAGTTGGCCAAAAAGGCGGGGAGGAAATCGTTTAGATAGGTATCACTATCGTCCATGCCTGCGAGGAAATCATCCAGGGGAACGATGTAATCGGCATTGACCAGATCATACAGGCTGGTGGCCAGCATCACCGCCAGAGCCGGTGGCTGTCCTCCCCCATCAATCGTGGTCTGGATAGCCGTCTGCACATCACCGTAACCGCCAGAAAACACCGGTTCAACGGTGATATAAGGATATTCAGCCTCGAAAGCATCAATGTATCCTTTCAGGATATCGGCAATGGGCGCGTCCACGGCGACCGGGTAATACACCTGAATGGTCACCGGTTCGGGAGCAGCCTCTTCCGTCGCGCTAACCTCCTCAGTCGAAGCGGCTTCTACAGGTGCTGCCGTCTCTGCTGGTGGCGCGGTCTTCTCCTGGGCAGGCGGCTGTGCAGGCGTCGCGGGTTTACAGGCCACCAACGACGCGAACAGCAGGAAAGCCACAAAGGCCATAAGTAGTTTGGGTGTGCGCATATCTTGGATCTCCTTTCATTGAGAAAATTTGGCAAACTACGTGATATCGTGTGGCAAGGTCCGCACGATATTCAACTCCACAATATCCGAGTTAAAGCAAATCTTGCTGTACACCACAGGGCGATTCTCCACGGTGTAGATTGTAGAACGCACACTAAGGATCGGCGTCCCTTCTGGAAGAGCGAGATACCGTGCACTTTCCGCATCAAGTGAAGCAGCCCGAATGCAAGATTGGATTTGATGAAGAGGAACATCGAGCGAAAGTGCAACAAAACGCACCATGCGACCATCAAATGTATCCCAATCCATCTTGGTAATATCAATGGAAGGAGATAGATAGTCATCAACGAAAATCACAGGGCGTTGATCGGCCAAAACCAGCCGTTTAATATGGGAGATGACTTCCGATGAGGGGAGTTCCAGAGCTTCGCTCACCTCCGCGGATGGCTTCTCGCGTTGTACAGACAGCGTTTGAAAGGTGGGAGTATACCCACTATCCCGGATGATTTGGGCAAAGGGGAAAAAAGTGTTGAGCGAATCGCGAATCACGGGAGAACGCGCCACGAATGTCCCAATGCCATGCCGCCGCACAATAATCCCCTCATTCTCCAGAGCGATATACGCCTCCCGTATTGTGTTTCGACTAACCCCAAGCATCTTTGCCATCGTCATTTCGGAAGGCAGTTGATCGTTGCGCTTAAGTTGGTGCTGAACAATATAGTTCAGCAAGTAGGTTCGAACTTGGTTAGGGCGTGTATCGGTATTGATGGTCATGATGCTTTCTCTTCTCAGAGAGAGATTGGACGTCCAACATCTTTTGGCAGTATACAACGGGAAAGAGTTTTCTGTCAATACGTTCGCGAATGGGCGGACCTTTCCGTAGGAACAAACAGTTATCACCCTATCGCCGGAAGATGCATCCGGGTCGGCAAGGGCAGTGCCCTCGCCGACCCATGTGAGCAGGCCGTGTGCAAAGTGACACAAATCGCAACAACAGCGTAGCGTGCGAGGCAGCTACAGACAGTTGTCCTATAAATGTCCGATTATTGACAAGCCCTGAAGAACAACTGGGGGCAGGTACTATCTTTCCCACCCCTCCAACACCTCTTTCACCTTCGCCAGGAACCGATCCGCCAGGGCGCCATCCAGGATGCGATGGTCAAAGACGAAGGAGAGATAGACCATTGGACGGATGGCGAGGGCGTCGCTCCCGGCGGCGTCGGCCACGACGACGGGACGTTTTTGCAGCGCACCGACGCCCAGGATGCCGCATTGTCCCTGGGGGATGACAGGGAAGGCAAAGAGCGAACCGCTCACGCCGTGATTGGTGAGAGTAAACGTGCCTCCCTGCACCTCGTCCGGCCGAAGTTGCTTCGAGCGGGCGCGCTGCGCCAGGTCGTTCACGGCGCGGGCGATGCCCAGCAGCGAGAGACGGTCGGCGTTTTTGATGACCGGCACGATCAGCCCCTCCTCGCCCAGGGAGACGGCTACGCCGATGTTGATCTCGCGGTGCAGGATCAGCCCTTCGTCGGTCCAGGTGGAGTTGACGCGCGGATAGGCGCGCAACGCCTGCGCCGCCGCGACGAGGAAATAAGCCGTGTAGGTCAGGCGGATGTCATCGCGGGCAAAGGCCTCCTTGTTCGCTTCGCGGTGCGCCACCACGCGGCTCATATCCACCTCGAAGACGGTCAGCACGTGGGGGATAGTGCGTTTGCTATGTACCATGTGCTCCGCGATCTGGCGGCGGATGAGGGGGTGAGGGAGGAGGGTGTCAGGTGTTTCGGTGGCAGGTGTCAGGTGTGAGGGTGTTTTGGTGTCAGGTGTCAGGTGTTCAGGAGGCGGAGGGGCGGGGGTGGCGGCTGCTTTCTCCAGGTATCGCAGCACATCCTTTTTGGTGATGCGGCCGCGCAGGCCGGTGCCCTTCACCTGGCGAAGGTCTATGCCGTGTTCGGCAGCCAGGCGCGCCACCACCGGGGAGATGAAACCCAGGTCACGCGAGGGGGACTCAGCCTGGGGCGGAGAGGATGCCCGGGCAACGGGAACAGGCTCAGGAGCGGGAGCGGAGACGGAAGGCGCTTCGGGGGCCTCCCCGGGCTCCTCGCCGGGTTCACCGATCCAGGCCAGGATGCGTCCGACGGGGACGGTCTCTCCCTCCTGCGCTTCGATTTTGAGCACCGTGCCGGAGGTCGGGCTGGGGATTTCGGTGTCCACTTTGTCGGTGTTCACCTCCAGCAGGGGCTCCAGTTCGCGCACGCTCTCGCCTTCTTTTTTGAGCCATTTCGTGATGGTTACTTCCTCCACGCCTTCGCCCAGGCGGGGGACAAGGACTTTGGTTGCCATAGGTGCTCCTGTGCGTTAATAGATTGCGGGGTACGCCGCCGGATCGACCTCGTACATCATCTCGTAGACGGCGTCGAAAACGCTCTCCACATTGGGTTTCGACCAGTAATCGCCGTCGCTGCCGTAGGCGGGACGGTGAGGGGCGCCGGGCAGGGTGCGGGGCGGGGAATCGAGGTAGTAGTAGCCGCCTTGCTTTTCGATGACTTCTTGCATCATGTAGGCCGTGGTGCCGCCGGGGACGTCTTCATCGGTGAAGAGGATGCGGCTGGTCTTTTTGAGCGATTCGAGGATGACGCCGTGCCGGTCGAAGGGGAGCAGGGTTTGCACGTCAATCACTTCGGCCTGGACGCCCACCTCGGCCAGACGTTCGGCGGCTTGAAGGGCGATGCGACACATCGCGCCGTAGGTGACGATGGTCACGTCCTCGCCTTCGCGCAGCACTTCCGGCACACCCAGGGGGACGGTGATCTCGGCAAGGTTTTCGGGCAGCGGCTCGCGCAGGCGGTATCCGTTGAGCACTTCCACGACCACGCCGGGTTCATCGGCCTGGAGGAGGGTGTTGTAGAAGCCGGCGGCGCGGGTCATATCACGCGGCACGCAGACGACCATGCCGCGCACCAGGTGAATCAACCCGGCCATCAGCGAGCCGGAGTGCCAGATGCCCTCCAGGCGATGGCCGCGCGTGCGCACGATGACCGGCGCTTTTTGTCCCCCCGCCGTGCGCCACAGGAGGGTCGCCAGGTCGTCGGACATGATTTGCAGGGCGTAGAGCAGGTAATCGAGGTACTGGATCTCGGCAATCGGGCGCAGGCCGCGCATCGCCAGCCCAATCGCCTGCCCGACGATGGTCGTCTCGCGGATACCGGTATCCGCCACGCGCAGCGCGCCGTATTTCTCTTGCAGGCCGCGGAAGCCCTGGTTCACGTCGCCCAGGCGTCCCACGTCCTCGCCGAAGGCGACGACGCGCGGATCGCGCGCCAGGATGGCATCGAAGGCCGCGTTCAGGACTTCAAACCCCGGGACGCGGGGCGGGTCGTCCGCGTACCTCGGCCTGACCTGCGGGACATCCAGCGCGCGGCCGCTATAGAGATGAGACCCGTACCGCGCCGCGTTGACCTGTGCCTGGTCCCGTTTCCAGCGCGCCAGCCCCGCCCGGACGGATTCCGGTTCGCGCCGCAGGAGGGCAAGCGCCTTGTGGACGCCGCTGTGGAGGTCGCGTCGCAAGGGGTGGGGGATTTCGGTCAGATCGCTGCGGATGCGGCGCAGGGGTTCGGCGAGGTGGGGGGCGAGGGTGACGGCCTCGTCCAGCAGGGTCAGCACCTCCTGGCGTTCCGTCAGGATGGGCAACTGATAGGCTTCCCAGGCTTCCTTGCGGATGGATTCCACGGTGGCGCGGTCCTCTTCTTCCCAGCGGGCGAAATCTTCTTCGGAGGCCACACCGACCTCGATCATCCACTCTTTCATCTTGCGCAGGCAATCGTGCTCCTGCTCCCATTGCAGGCGTTCCGGCGATTTGTAACGCTCGTGGCTGCCGGATGTGGAGTGTCCCTGCGGCTGGGTGAGTTCGGTGACGTGCACCAGGGCGGGGATATGCCGTTCACGAGCGATCTCGGCAGCGGTGCGATAGACCTCCAGCAAAGCAGGGTAGTCCCAGCCGGGCACGGTGTAGAGGTCATAGCCCTCCTCGCCCTTAGGGTCGCGCCGGAAGCCCTGCAAGATGGCCGAGATGTTGCCTTTGACCATCTGGAACTGATTGGGGACGGAGATGCCGTAGCCGTCATCGTAGATGCTGATGATGGCAGGCGTTTTGAGCACGCCGATGGCGTTGACTGCTTCCCAGAACATGCCCTCTGCCGTGGATGCGTTGCCGATGCTCACCCAGGTAA
>RFJH01000009.1 GCA_003694975.1 Anaerolineae bacterium
CGACCTGCCGCCCGCCGCCCGCATCCGCCGCTTCCTGCTGCTGCACAAGGAACTGGACGCCGACGACGCCGAACTGACCCGCACCCGCAAGGTGCGCCGACGCTTGATCTCCCAGCGTTATCAGGACCTGATCAACGCGCTCTACAGCCAGAATGACCACGTAGACGTGGAAACTACCATTACCTACCAGGATGGACGCACTGCCACCATTCAAACCCGCCTTCGCATCGAAACACTGAACGATACCGGCGAGTGAGCATCTGCTTTCGGACACCAGATTACCGGACGGACGAGACCTATGGACCTCTTCATCCAATTGACGCTGACCGGCCTGACGAACGGGGCCATCCTGGCGCTGGCCGCGCTGGGCTTCGTGTTGATTTACAAATCCAGCGATGTCATCAACTTCGCCCAGGGAGAGTTCCTCCTCGTGGGCGCGTACGTGATTTTTGCCATGATTGCCCAGGTCGGCCTGCACTGGACGATTGGTATGGTCCTCACCCTGCTCATCGCCGTACTGCTGGGGGTGCTGGTTGAGCGCCTGGTACTTCGCCCCCTCATCGGCGAACCTATCATCTCCGTCATCATGGTCACGATTGGCCTGAGCAGCCTGCTGCGGGCAATCGTGAGTACCATCTGGGGCAATCAGCCCAAGTCCTTCCCACCCTTCATCCCCAGTCAGCCGATCAACATCCTGGGTGCCACCGTCGGCGCGGACCGTCTGTGGGCGTTGGTCATTGCCGCAGTGATGTTGGTATTGTTCAACTTCTTCTTTACCCGTAGCCGCGAGGGAATTGCCATGCGCGCTGTGGCCGATGACCAGCAGGCTGCGCTGAGCATGGGGATCAGCGTGAAGAAGATTTTTGCCTGGGCCTGGTCTATCGCCGCGGCGACCGCCGCCATCGGTGGCGCGCTGGTAGCCAACATCGTCGGTGTAGGGCCGGAACTGGCGGGCTTCGGTCTGCGCGTCTTCCCGGTGGTCATTCTGGGCGGCCTGGATTCCATCCCCGGTGCTATCGTGGGTGGCATCATCATCGGCCTGCTGGAAGCCTATACCGGCGGCTACATCGGCCAGGGGCTGAATCAAGTGCTGCCCTTTATCGTCCTGATCATTATCCTGATGATCCGTCCCTATGGCCTCTTTGGCCAGGAAATCATCGAGCGCGTCTGACCTTCGACCACCAGACCACCAGACCACTAGACCATCAGACCACCAGACCACTAGACCATTAGACCACCAGACCACCAGACCACTAGACCACCCAACCACGAGACGACCATGCAATCTGGCATCTTCCACACCTCCTACGAGAAAGACATGGCGCTGCGCCGCACACACGCGCAGAAAATCCGCCTGGTCATCCTCATCGTCCTGGGGCTTGTTTTTCCCTTCATCGCAAACCGCTATTACCTGACTCTGGCCAATCAGGTGGGGATTGCCATCATCGGCGCCATCGGCCTGAACATCCTGGTCGGATATACAGGACAGATCAGCCTGGGGCAGGGGGGCTTCATGGCGGTGGGTGCCTATACCGCCGGTATCCTCACAGCGCGCCTGGGAATGCCCTGGTGGGCTTCGACGATTGTGGCCTGCATCGTCACGGCTATGATTGGCACGATTTTCGGCATCCCTTCCCTGCGCCTGAAAGGGTTGTACCTGGCGATTGCCACCCTCGCCGCCCAGGAAATCATCTTGTGGATCGTCACTCACTGGAAGACCCTGACCGGCGGTGTAGAAGCGCTGGTCGTCCCCGATCCAATGCTCTTCGGCATCCGCATGAACAACGACTTCAACTTTTACTGGCTCGTCTGGGGACTGGTCGTCGTAGTGACCATCCTGACGGTCAACCTCTTCCGCACGCGCTTCGGACGGGCGTTCATCGCCATCCGTGACCAGGACATCGCCGCCTCGGTCATGGGCGTGGACCTGTTCAAGTACAAGTTGCTCGCTTTTGCCATCTCATCCTTCTGGGTCGGCCTGGCGGGTGCGTTGATCGCCCACTACCGAAACATCGTGACCTGGGAGCGTTTCACCATTGACGTCTCGGTACTTTACCTGGCGATGATTATCATCGGCGGCCTGGGGTCGGTGACCGGCTCATACCTCGGCGCAGCCTTCATGATGCTCCTGCCCGCCGTGTTGACCAATATCGGGCGCGCCGTCAAAGGCTTTTTCCCCGCCATTGATAGCATTATTCCGTTCATCCAACAGGCTACGTTTGGGCTGGTCATCATCCTCTTCCTGGTCTTTGAACCGGAGGGCCTGAACAAAATCTGGAAAGATATCAAGGATTATTTCCGTCTCTGGCCGTTCAGTTATTAAATCATTGCTCAGGAGGTGCTACCGCGCAGAAAACGTTCAAATAGACCCTTTCGTTTCTCTTCGTCCCTGAGTCTCTCGATTTCGTCAAAGGAGGATGCACCATGTCTCGAACAAAACAAACCCTGCTCGCTCTTGTTGTCATTGCCTCGGTTGTGCTGGCCGCCTGCGGTGGCGGCGGTGGAGGAGGCGGCAAAGAGGCTATCAAGATCGGTGCCATTCACGACCTGACCGGTCCGACCTCTGATGTAGGCACGCCGTATGCGGAAGGCCTGAAGGCCTATGTGGAGTGGGCAAACGCCAACGGTGGGATCAACGGTCACCCCATCGAACTGCTCTCGGCCGATTATGCCTACAAAGTAGACCAGGCCGAGCAACTGTACAGCCAGTATGTCCAGGAGGGCGTGGTGGCCTTCCAGGGTTGGGGCACCGGCGATACCGAAGCGTTGCGATCCAGAATCGCTGAGGACAAAATCCCCTTCATGTCTGCATCGTATTCGGCCAACCTGCTCGATATGGAGGTCGCGCCGTATAACTTCCTGATTGGCACGTCGTACTCCGATCAGGGCATCATCGCCTTGCAGTGGGCGATGGAAGATTGGGCGGATAGTGGCAATAGCGGCACACCGAAGGTGGCGTTCATCCACCATGATAGCCCCTTTGGTCAGTCTCCCATCCCGGATATGCAGGCCTTCGCCGACGCGAACGGCATCGAATTCATGACTATTGCCATGCCGAAGGCGACGGATTTCGTGGCCGAACTGGCGCAGATCCAGCAGTTCGGAGCCAACTACGTCATCGTTCACACTGTGTCCAGCCCGGCGGCGGTTCTGGTCAAGGACGCCAAGAGTCAGGGGATGATGGATTCGGTCAAGTTCATTAACTTGAACTGGTGCGCCGATGAAATCTTCATCAACCTGGCCGGCGACGCGGCAGAAGGTGTTTATGGCGCGATTCCGTTCACCCCGCCGTCCGATCCGGTTCCCGGCCATGAAGCCCCGGCCCAATGGCTCAAAGAACACGGCTCAACGCTGGAGGAGAAGGGCCTGCACTTCGTCCAGGGTTGGTGGACGATGGCCGTCATGGCCGAAGGGATCAAGCGGGTGCTGGACGCCGGTCAAGATGTCACCGGCGAGAACATCAAGGCTGCCCTGGAGAGCATCCAGAACTTCGATACCGGTGGCGTGACCTACCCGATCTCGTTCTCGCCCACCAGTCACCGCGGCAATGTCGCGCTGCGCCTGTATCAGGTGCAGAACGGGCAATGGGTGCGCATCAGCGATTACATCCAGGCCCCGTAGCGTGACCTTTGGGGAGGAGAGGCCGCCTGACCTCTCCTCCCTCCCTCACCGGGAAGGAAAGCCATGCTCACCCTCAATAACGTAGAAGTGATCTACAACGATGTCATCCTGGTGCTGAAAGGCATGTCCATGGAGGTGCCGGAGGGGAAGATCGTCGGCCTCCTCGGCTCCAACGGCGCGGGGAAGTCCACCACGCTGAAGGCCATCTCCGGTCTCCTGAAGCCGGAGGATGGAGAGGTCACCGATGGCAGCATCGAGTTCATGGGGCAGGAAATCCACCACATGGACGCTGCCGACATCGTCCGCCTGGGGATCTTTCAGGTGATGGAGGGTCGGCGCGTCTTCGAACATCTCACCACAGAGGAGAACCTGATCGCAGGGGGATATACGCGGCGAGAGATGAACCTGAAACCCGATCTGGAGATGGTCTATCACTACTTCCCGCGTCTAAAGGAACGCCGTCACCAGATCGCAGGCTATCTCTCCGGTGGCGAACAGCAGATGCTGGCCATTGGTCGTGCCCTGATGGCTAAACCAAAGTTGATGATGCTCGATGAACCCTCCCTCGGCCTGGCCCCTCTCCTCGTCATGGAAATCTTTGAGATTATCCAGCGCATCAACAAAGAGCAAGGCACAACCATCCTTCTCGTGGAGCAAAATGCCAATCTGACCCTCGCAGTGGCCGATTATGCCTATATCATGGAGAACGGGCGCATTGTCCTGGAGGGGAAGCCAGAAGACCTGCGCGAAAACGCCGATGTGCGCGAGTTCTATCTCGGCCTGACCGAGGTCGGCCAGCGCAAGTCGTATCGTGATGTGAAGCATTACAAACGCCGCAAACGCTGGCTCTCATAACGCGCGCACCGTTGGTATAATCGCGGCCATGCGACGCGCCTCTCCCTTATGGCGACTTTGGGCGTTCGTGTGGCTGCTTTTGCTTTCCTCCTGCGCAACGCCTGGAACTCCTGTGGCGACCGTGCCACCGGAACCTCTACGCCCCTACCATACCCTTACTCCCTCCCCTACGGCAACGCCCCCCCTGCAACCTGCCGAGACCGCCCTCCCGACCCCGACGCCTTTTCTCTATACGGTTCAACCCGGCGACACGATGAGCAGTATCGCCCTGAAGTTCGGCGTCAGCCTGGACGCGTTGATGGCGGCCAACCCGGATGTGATCCCCTCCGCCATGTCGGTGGGACAGGAGTTGCGCATTCCTCTGGGGGGAGATAGCACCACCGATGAGCCAACTCCCACGCCTGCCTCTCTGAGGGTTCAAGGGGTATCCTGTTATGCCACATTAGAAGGGGGAATGTGGTGCTTCGTTGAAGTGCATAATGAATACCCCGATTTCGTGGAGAACGTCTCCGCTCAAGTGACCCTGGTCAATGCTCAGGGAGGGAAGGTTGCCACGCAGGTGGCTTTGCTTCCACTGGACATCTTGCCGCCGGGGCGGTCACTGCCTTTGATGGTCTTCTTTGCACCAGAAGTGCCTCCCGAGGCGCGCCCGAACGTCCGCCTGCTGACGGCCATTCGCCTTCTACCGGGAGATCCGCGTTACCTTCCCGCCTCTTTACAGAATACGTTTGTGGAGATTGATTGGAGCGGACGTGTGGCGCGCGTGCAGGGACAGGTATATCTGCCAGAGGGGGTATCGAATGCTGAAACGGTGTGGGTCGTGGCGGTGGCCTACGATGAGAACGGGCAGGTGGTTGGCGTGCGGCGTTGGGAATCGGATGGGGGGCTTGTAGCAGGGAACGCATTGCCGTTCGTCTTCTCCGTTGCGAGTTTGGGAGCAGAGATCGCCAACGTGGAGGTCGTCGTGGAGGCGCGGGCACAGCGTTGACCGGTGCCGTGTCCCTATAGGCGATTTGGCCTGCTTTTTTCCCGCCAAACGGCGGCTGACAAAAGTTACCACAGGAACGCGATCTGACCGATCTGCCCGTCGTCAGCCGCTTCGAGGCCCTCAAAGGGCGCGGGGTGCGCGCCGAAATCAATGGCCAGAGCCTCTACGTCGGCGGACCGCGCTTGCTGGAGATGCTGGACATCGCGTTGCCCGAAGCCCTGGCGACGTTCACCGAACAATCCGGCGCGAAGGCGCAATCCGTTGTCTATCTGGCCGATGAGCGGCGTGTCCTGGCCGCCTTTGCCGTGGCGGATGTCATCCGTCCGGAGAGCAAACAGGCCATTCAGAAGTTGCATGAGATGGGCGTTGAGGCCGCCATGCTGACCGGCGATAGCCGCGCCGTGGCGGAAGCAGTGGCCGCCGAGTTGGGCATTGACCACGTCTTCGCCGAAGTGCTGCCGGAGCATAAGGATCAGAAGGTCGCCGAGTTGCAGGCGCAGGGCAGGCGCGTCGCCATGGTCGGAGACGGGGTGAACGACGC
>RFJH01000065.1 GCA_003694975.1 Anaerolineae bacterium
CATGACCATAGCGGCTTTAATTCTACCATGTTCGATGAGGGCGCGCAGGCGCGCCTCATCGTAGCCGTATTTGCGAGCGGCCTCGTCGAGGGGGATGAATGTGGGTAGGGCGGGAGGGGCTTTAGTGACCATAGGAACGCAGAAGAGCATAGAAGAACACAGCGCCCTGCCATTATCGCCGGAGGACGCTGTAGTGAAACGCCTATGACCGGCGGAATAAGTCGGGGCGGGCGGATTTGAACCGCCGACCTCACGGACCCGAACCGTGCGCTCTAACCGGGCTGAGCCACGCCCCGAAAGCACAGGGATTATAACTGGCCGGATATGTTTTGGCAAGTGTCCGTGAATCGTCAAGCGGAATGTCGCCGATTACGCCGATCTGGTCGCTCGAGCGCTGTAATTCTCCATCTTGTCTTTTGTCTGCAAACGGTTTATAGTGGGAGTGGGGAGTTGTCTATTCCCCTGGGAAAGGATGGTGCGATGATGAAGACAACGGTATTCTGCCCCTTGTTGCTCATTGGGGGATATTTATTAGGTTCGGTTTCGTCAGCCATCCTGGTGACATGGCTTTGGGCAAGGAAAGACATCCGCACGCTGGGGAATCGGAATGCGGGGGTGGCGAACGTGGCGCGTAGCGTGGGTATCTTGCCTGCGGCTATGGTGGGCGTGGTGGACTTCTCAAAAGGTGCGATCCCCGTGCTGCTGGCGCGCATGTTGGGGTTGAGTGAACTCTGCGCTCTTGGCGGCGCGGTGGCCGCCGTCATTGGGCATAGTTACCCGCTCTACTTTCGCTTTCGGGGCGGAAAAGGGTTGGCTACCTCGTTGGGAGCGTTGCTCGCCTTCACGCCCATCGAGACGTTCCTCGTCCTGCCGGTCTTGGGACTGGTCTATCTGGTCCTCACGGGCAGTGCGGTGACGGGTGCTGTGGTCAGCCTGGGGTTGCTGGTTGGGATCAACCTGTGGCGGGGCTACCCCCTGCCGGTGGTGTTGGCCCCACTGGTTCTGCTCGTGACAATGGGGTTGTGTACCCTTCCCCAGGCCATCCAGGACTGGCGCCGGGCAGAGGGGAGGGGGGATGTGTTGATGCATTGGCTGGCGCCACGGGAGAAATCCGGACGCTGGGGGAACGTGGCCGTGATCACAGATAGCATTGCCTCCCTGCCGGATGAAGTGTGTGCCCGTGAGGGAGTGCACGTTGTCCCGCTCTCTTTGACCTTGCCCGAAGGGACCTATCGCGATGGACTTGACATCGATCCTCGCCGTTTTTACCGTCTTCTGCGCGAGGACGGCGTCTCTCCCAAGACTTCTTCTCCATCGCCTGGGGAGTTTCTCGCCCTGTACCGCCGCCTGAGGAAAGCGCACGAGGCAGGCGTGGTCATCACACCGCCCAAAGAACTGACCCAGACGTGGAACTCGGCTCACCTGGCAGCCCAGGAGATGAAAGACCACTTCACCGTACACGTCGTGGATAGCCGGGTCGCCGGGCCGGCGCAAGGTTTCGTCGCCCTGGCAGCGGCACGGACGGCCCTCGCCGGAGCCCCGCTGCAGGACATTCTGAACGTTATCGAGGCAACACGGGATGCGGTCGGTTTCGTCGGCGTGTTGGACACCTTGAAGTTCCTCGTGGCCGGGGGCAGGGTGGCGGAGTCCAGGCAGTGGATGCGCTCTGCATTGCGGTTGTATCCGGTGCTCTATATCAGGCAGGGGCAAATCCGCCTGATCGGCATGGCGCGGACGAAAAAGAAGGCCATCGAGCAAATGGTGCATTGGCTGCGTAGCAATCTGCCGGAAGGTGACCTCGCGCTGGCTTTCTGTCACACCGACGCTCTTCAGGAGGCAAAAGACCTGGAAAGCAGGCTGGTCGCTCTCTTCCATCCGGTGGAGTACTTCCTCACGGAACTCTCACCGGTCATTGGAGCACATGCCGGCCCCGGGTTGGTTGGTGTGGCGTGGTGGGCGCGCGCCGCGAAGACATAGACCGGCTTGGCCGAGCGATACGATCACCTCATCTCCTGGCGTGATACAATCACGCGGCATGGAGATTCAACCTGCCCGCCCTGAGATGGCGCCCGCGGCTTCGGCGTTGATTTACCTGACGATGGGGAAGATGGCCGATTATACGCTCGGAGCAGGCGATGCACGGCGGGCACGCCGTATGCTGGCGTCGCTTTTTCGGGCGGAAAACAATCGCTTCTGCCATCGCCTTACGGACGTGGCGCTCGTCTCCGGGCGGGTGGTGGGACTCATTCTTTCCTATCCCACATCCCGCAAGGTCGCTCTTGAACTCGCCACCGCCGCCGACTTGCTGCGCTTCGGCGGCCTCCCCTATTTTCTGGACGTGGTCTATCGCACTCTGCCGCTGGCCTTCGTGAAGGAATGGGATGGGGCGGCCTGCTTCATCGCCCATCTGGCCGTCTCACCGGACTACCGGCGACGGGGCATCGGGCGTGCTCTGCTGGCGACCGTCGAGGGGCGCGCCCGTGCGCGCGGTCATCGCGCCCTGGCCCTCACCGTGGAGGTGAATTCTCCCGCTCTCGCCTTCTATCGGCATCTGGGATTCCGTATTACCGGCAACGTGATGATCCCTTCTCTGCGCCGCAGACTGGGCTACGAGGGCTTTTACCGTTTGTGTAAGGAACTTGCTTGAGCAAGTGCTCCTCCTCTTGGCGGGGTCACCGTGATACAATCGCGTCATCTCCCCCGGAGGGAACGTCCATGCCCGAAACCGACCCCTTTCTCCATCAATTGCTCTCCCTGCCCACCGTCCTCTACGCCCGTCTCTCGCCGGACGGACGTTGGGTGGCCTTCGTCTGGTACCGCATCCACGAGAACCTGGATGTCTTCCTCACCCCGACGGACGGCAGCGCCCCACCGGTGGCGCTCAGCCACACGCCCGAAGCGACCGACCTGGTGAGTTGGACGCCCGATTCGCGCGCCGTCATCCTCTCCGAAGACCACGATGGCGATGAGCGCGTCCGTCTCTTCCGCGTGGACGTGGACCGCCCCGGCGAGATGCTTCCCCTCACCGAAGACCGCCCGCCCTACTTCCTGCGCGGCGGCGACCTGCACCCCGACGGCCACACCCTCGTCTACGGCGCGAACTACGATTTCGCCGCCGGGCGTCTCATCGAGCCGACCTGGATCTACCGCCACGACCTGCGCACCGGCGAGCGCGTCCCCATCGCCCGCCCGCAGCGCCCCGCCTGGACCGTCCCTCAACTCAACCTGCAAGGCACGCACGTGCTCTACGCCCGCAAAGACCGCCACCCCTCCGGTCGGCAGTTCCATCTGGTGGACATCGGCGGCGGAGAAGACCGCGAAATCCTCCACTTTGGCGATGAGCACAAGGTCTTCGCCCGCTGGTTTCCCGATGGCGAGCACATCCTTGTCCTCTCCGAATCCACGGATGGCCGCCCGCAGGAGCACATCAGCCTGGGTGTCTATCACTGGCCGAGCGGTCGCCTGCGCTGGCTGATTGACGACCCCGAACGCACCATCGAGAGCGCCTGGGTCTCGCCGGATGGTCTGATCGTAGTGGACGAAATCCGCCGGGCCTCCCACGTTCCCACGTGGATTGACCTCCGCACCGGCGCGGAGACCCCCTTCCCGCGCCTGGCCGGCAACCTTCTCCCCCTCGGTCGCACGCCGGACGGGGACTGGATCGGCCTCTACTACTCCTCCCGCAATCCGACCGAACTCGTGCGTTTCTCCCCGGACGCGCAGACCCCGGGCGATTTGCATTCCCTGACGAACGTCTGGGAACGCACCGAACTCGACCCGGGCAGTCTGGCCGCGGCCGAACCGTTCACCTGGACCTCGCGCGACGGCCTGCGCATCCACGGCTGGCTCTACCGCGCTCATCCCAACCCGCGCCGCGCCATCATCTACATCCACGGCGGCCCAACAAGTCACTCCGAAGACCGCCTCAACGCCCAGATTCAGTATTTCGTCTGCAAGGGCTTCAACGTGCTGGACGTGAACTACCGCGGCAGCACGGGCTACGGACTGGCCTTCCGCGAGCGCATCAAGGAGGACGGCTGGGGCGGGCGCGAGCAGGAGGACATCGCCACCGGCGCCGAGGCGCTCATCCGCGCCGGCCTGGCCGACCCGGGCCGCGTGGGCGTGACGGGCACCTCTTACGGCGGCTACAGCGCCTGGATGCAAATCACGCACACCCCGCCGGAGGTCGTCGGCGCGGCGGCTCCCATCTGCGGCATGACCGACCTCGTGGTGGATTACGAGACCACCCGCCCCGACCTGCGTCCCTATTCCGAGGAGATGATGGGCGGCAGCCCGCAGGAGGTGCCGCAGCGCTACTACG
>RFJH01000066.1 GCA_003694975.1 Anaerolineae bacterium
GGCCGTCCCTGCCGCGCCCCGGGCATCGTCCCCGCCCCCGGCGTCCTCCCCGACGCACACCCTGGCCCAGGCGCTCTTCGGCGAAACGAGCATCAAAATCGCCCTCTACCTGGGCGCCTTCTTCGTCATCGCCGCCGCGACCATCCTTGCCGCCCTGGTCGAGGCCGCCCGCCTGCCCATCCTCCTGAGCGCGACGGCTCTCTTCGCCGTCGGCGCCATGACCACCCGCAAGAGGCTCTCCCAGCCCTCCTTCGTGCTCTTCGCGGTCTTCTCGGCGATGCTTCTCCCCGATGCCCGCGTCCTGGCCGATCTGCTCGACTTGCGAACGCCCCTTCTCCATGCCTACTGGCTTCTGGTTTCTCTCTCCCTGGCCCTTGTCTGGGGATTGGGCACGCGAGGATACCGCTCACGCCTCTTCAGCCTCCTGGCGTTGCTTGCTCTGGAAAGCGCTGCCATCCGCCTGACCGCCTTCCTCGAAGCGCCGATGGAACTTTCCCTGGCGCTGAGCGCGGCGGTCGCGCTGGGCGGCGCCCTCGGCGCGGGTGCGCTTCGACGCCGGGGCGAAAACCGCCTCGCCGTCCCTCTCCTTGCCCTGACCAAAGCCCTGCAAGCCGGGATCCTGCTCACTTCCTTTGGCCTGACCGCCTTCCGTCTGCTGGATGGAGCCAATGCCTGGGACCCCCTCTGGTGGCTGGCGCAGGCGTTGGCATGGGCGCTCGTCGCCGCGGAACTCATCTTGAGCGCGGAGACTTTCTCCTTCCTCCCCTTCGCTTATCTTGTCCCCTTTGTTCTCGCGCCCATCCCCTGGCTGGCGCTGAACGTCGTGGACGATCCCATCGGCACGCTGCAACTCCTCGTCCTTTCTCTCTGGGGTGCCTTCTTCGCCGCCGGAGACCCTCTGCTCCCTCGCCTGCGATGGGAACGCGTCCGAAAGTACGCCTTTCCTTTCCTGCTCGGCTCCGGCGGCGTTTTCGCAGGGGCGGTTCTTCTCGCCCTCGTGCACTGGGCGGCGCAGGAAACCATCCTCCCCCTCTTCCTCGTCCTGACCTGGATCGCCGTGGTCTACGCCGCGTTGCACGCCCTCCGTCCCCGTCGCCCCCTCTGGGTGGTCGCCCTCCTGGCCGCGCTGGGCGCGTACTTCGCCTTCTTTGCTCTGCCGTTCATGGAAGACCGCTCCTTCTTCACCGGCTACAAACTGGCGCTGGCCGCTCTCTTGCTCCTCGCCCCAGACCTGCTTCCCATCCGCCGCGCCGCGACGGCAAAGGCATGGCGTTGGCCGCTGCGCGCCCTGGGTGGCTTCTTCACCGCCGTCAGCGTGCTTTACCTGCTCGTAGTGGGAGGGAGTCATCCCGGCGAGGCGGCTCTGCTCTTCGGACTGTACGCGCTCTTCTTCCTGGCTTACGCCCTGCTCCGTTGGGGGCCCTGGCTGGGAGGACTCTTCACCGCCGGCCTCGCCCTGGCGCTCTTCTACGCCCTGCAAGCCCTGGCCGTTCCCCATCGCCTGCCGGCCTTCGTCGCTCTGGCCTTCCTCTACGTCGCGGCGGGAAAACTGCTCGCCCGTCGGCTTGCCGGAAACTGGCCTGAGATGCTCCGCCTGAGCGGAATGGTACTCGGGGCGGTGGTTGTGCTGGGCGCGCCGTTCGGTGAGGAACGCGGCGCGGCGGTTTACGTCGCGCTGCTGGGGCTGCTCTTCGCGTGGGAGTCCTTCTCGCGCCGTCAGGCCTGGCCGGAGGGCGCCGTCCACGTCTCGCTTGCGCTGGCCTACGTCCTCTTGCTTCGCGACCTGCACGTCCGCGAAACGGCGCTCTACCCTCTCGGCATCGGCCTGATTCTCCTCGCCCTGGACTGGCTCTTTGGAATCCTTTACAGGGGAACGCGGCTTGCCCTGTGGCCTTCGCGCCTCCTCGGCGGGACCGTCGTCGGTGTAGCGACCCTGTTCCTGCTCTTCGGGACGCGCCTTCCCCAGACTCCCGCCTGGGCGTTTGGTCTCCTGACGGTCTTCTTCGTGGCCTACGCGCTGTACCACCGCGCGCCCGCGTTGGGCTACATCCCCGGCGCCTATCTTCCCCTGACCGTTCTTTACACGCTACGTTTCTTCGAGATCGAGCGCTGGCTGCTCCCCATCATCCTCCTGGCGACGCTCTACTATCTCGCCGGGGCATTCCTCCGTCGCCTGCCCGCGCGAAACGAATGGGCGGTGATGCTACGAAACGGAGGGTTGATCCTGGGCGCGTTGACCGCCCTCAGCGCGCCGTTCGAGAAAAGCGGCGTGTTCGCGGCTCTGCCGGTTGCCGTGGCCGCCACGCTCTTCGCTGCGGAGGCCTTCACCCGCCGTAACGTCTGGCTGGGTTTCCCGGCCAACCTTCTCTACCTGATGGGCTACTTCTTGCTCCTGGCCCGCCTGAACGTTGAAGAGCCGCAGTTCTACAGCGTCGGCGCGGCGATCCTGGGGATGGTCATGCACTACCTCCTCGTCCGCAGCGGCAGCAAGACCGGCGCCTTCCTGACCGGCATGTTCTCCCAACTCGCCCTCCTGGGCACGACCTACGTCCAACTGGTCTCTACGGAACGACTGCTTTTCTTCGCCGTCCTCTTCTTTCAGGCGCTGGTCGTGCTGGGGTACGGAGTCGTCATCCGCTCGCGCAGCCTGGTCTTCACGCCGATTCTCTTCGCCGTTCTGGCCGTCTTCACCGTCCTCTACGGGACGTTGAAGGGCATCCTGACCGTCGTCTTGATCGGCTGCACGGGTCTCCTCCTGATTGGCCTGGGCATCCTGGCGCTCCTCCTGCGCGAGCGCCTCGCCGAACTGCGCGACCGCATGAGCGATTGGATTGCCTGACCCCGCACATTCCGCAAGGACAGATATGGAGACGCCCTTTTCCTTTGCTTCTCGTCGCTCTCCTGCACTGGGGCGGCACGGCATGGTCGCCACCTCTCAGCCGCTGGCCGTGGCTGCCGGGTTGGAGATTCTACGGCGAGGTGGGAACGCCGCCGATGCCGCCGTCGCCACCGCCGCCGCACTGAACGTCACCGAGCCGACCTCCACCGGCATCGGAGGGGACGCCTTTGCCCTGTACTACGAGGCCGCCACACGCCGGGTGACCGCGCTCAACGGCTCAGGCCGTGCTCCGCGCGCCCTCACCCTGGAACGCCTGCGACGCGAAGGCCTCGCCGACCATCTCCCTCCCTTCCACCCCTATACCGTCACCGTACCCGGCGCCTGCGCCGCCTGGTGCGACCTCCTGGAACGCCACGGACGGCTGGACCGCGCCGCGGTGCTCGCTCCCGCCATCCGCCTGGCCGAGGAGGGATTCCCTGTCTCCCCCATCACGGCGTACTTCTGGGCGCGCGGCGTGGAGCGCCAACTGCGGCACGCGCTCAACGGCGAGGAACTCACCATCGCCGGGCGTGCCCCACGTCCCGGCGAGGTGTTCCGCAACCCCGGCCTGGCGCGCACCCTGCGTGCCGTGGCCGAGGGCGGCAAGAAGGCCTTCTATCAAGGGAAGATCGCCGAAGCCATCGCCGCCGTGGTGCAGGAGGCGGGCGGCTGCCTGAGCATGGACGACCTGGCCGCACACACCGGCACCTGGGAACAACCCATCGCCACCACCTACCATCACCTACGCATCTGGGAATGCCCACCCAACGGCCAGGGACTGACCGCCCTCCTCGCCCTGAACATCCTCGAAACCTACGATCTGAGAGCGTGGCCTCCCCTCTCGGCGGAGCGCCTGCACCTGGAAATTGAAGCCCTGCGCCTGGCCTTTGCCGACGCCCGTCACTACGTGGCCGACCCCGCCACGAACCCTGCCCCTCTGGACGTCCTGCTCTCGAAGGAATAC
>RFJH01000067.1 GCA_003694975.1 Anaerolineae bacterium
ACACGCACTTTCACGCCGGAATCTCCTCTCCCACATGCAGGTAGATTGGCGCCAGCGGGGCCACCTCATCTACCTCACCCGCCTTCCAACGCTGCCACGCCAGTTCGGCCAGGAGTGCCGGACGCCGCACCGATTCCGCCGGTGAGGCCAGGAGGACGTTCTTCCGCTTCCGCGCCAGGCGTTGACGCTCCGCAGCCGTCAACTCGCCGCAGACCAGAGTCGGCTTTCGGATTGCTTCTGCCAGTTTCTCGACCGTCGTCAACTTCGCCGGGCCCTCGGCCTGCCACCGTTCTCCTTCGGCGCGATACCAGGCGACGGCGATCCGCCCGCGCCCGGCCTGCAAGACCGCCGCCAGGGGCAACTCACACACGGCCCGCGAGGCGGCCACCACGTCCAGCGTGGGGATACCGATCAGCGGCAGACCGCGCGCCACGGCCAGTCCCTTCGCCAGTGCCAGCCCCACGCGCAACGCGGTGAACGACCCCGGCCCCAACGCCACACCCAGCGCCTCGACCGAGGCTATCGAGACCTCCGTGCGCGCTAGGAGTTCGGAGAGGGCGGGCGCCAGTTGCACCGTATGATAGCGGCGGCTATGCCACAAGGTCTCACCGACGACCTGTGTGCCGTCGTAGAGCGCCAGTCCCATTTGGGCAGTGGACGTATCTATTGCCAGGAGCATCAGGCCACTCCTACCAGCGAGCGGCGAAACTCGTCCAGGAGTTTCTCGTACCGTTTGCCGTGTGCCGTAAATTGCATTTGCCGCTGCTCCTCGTCCACGTAATCCAGCCTGAGCCACAACCGTTCGGACGGCAGGATGGATCGTACCCGTTCCGCCCACTCGATGACGAGCGGCCCTTCATCGAGCATGGCGTCCAGGTCCAGTTCCTCGGCCTCGGTCGGGGAGGCGAGGCGGTAGGCGTCCAGGTGGAAGAGACGCGCCCCGTCCGGGCGTCGGTAGACGTTGACCAGGATGAAGGTCGGGCTGGAGACGAGGTCCGAAGAACCCCATCCCTGCGCCAGCCCCTGCACGAGCGTGGTCTTACCCGCACCGAGTTCCCCCTCCAGACAAACCACATCGCCGACGGCAAGCAGACTGCCCAGGCGCATGCCGACGCGACGCGTCTGCTCCGGGCTGCGGCTGAAGAATTCCAGAGCGTTGGGGGGGAGGATGGGCATTGTAGAAGCGATTATACGTCAGCGATTCGAGGAGGGCAAGGCCGTTGGACTCATCGGTGGACGGTCGGGGGGCTTTGCGTTAAGATTGTATCGGGCAATCGCATCCAACCCATTCTGCCCTGGAGGTGCCCATGGAGACCTACCTCAACGACTGGATTGCCAAACTTCTGGCCTTTCTTCCCAACCTGCTCACGGCGGTGCTCATCCTGGTCGCCAGCATCTGGCTTGCGAGGTTGCTGGGCAACGCGCTGATCAGGGTGTTGAAGCGACGGAACGCCGATCCCGAAGTCACCCTTCTCCTGGCGCAGATCACTCGCTGGGGCATCATCGCCGCCGGGGTAATCACCGCCTTGCAGCGTTTCTTCGACGTGACCGCTTTCCTGGCCGGCCTGGGCATCATGGGGTTCACCATCGGCTTCGCCCTGCAAGATATCATGCAGAACTTCGTCGCCGGGACCATCTTGCTGATCCAGCAGCCGTTCAACGTGGGCGATGCCATCGAAGTGGCAGGCTACGGTGGCACCGTCCTGGCGATCAACCTGCGCACGACCGAAATGCGTACCTGGGATGGACGCGTGGTCATCATCCCCAACGCGGAGGTGCTCTCCAACGTGATCACCAACTACACCCGCGCCGAGCGCCGCCGCATCAAAGTACCGGTCGGGGTGGCCTACGACGCCGACCTGGACGCAGCGCGCGAGGCCATCCTGGAAGCCATCCGCACCGTGCCCGGCTACCTGCCCGAACCGGCGCCGGTCGTCGTCTCGGACACCTTCGGGGATTCGGCGATCAACCTGACAACGTATTTCTGGATTGATACGTCCAAGACGGGCCTCTTCGACGCGACGGACACCGCCGTGCGCGCCATCAAGGCCGAGTTGGATCGCCGCGGCATCGATATCCCCTTCCCCATCCGCACCGTGTATTTGCATTCGCAGACGTGAGGCGTCTTAAGGCTGCGGCGCTTCCTCTACCAGCCCCAGCAGTGCACCCAGGGTGCGGGCGATGGCACGCGAGGCGCGCGGTCGCGCGGCACGACGGCTGTTCTCTGCCACGCGGGCGCGCGCCGCAGGATTCTCCACCCAGCGGCGCAGCGTGCGCACCACCCGATCCGGCCTCGGCGCCCAGACCCCGGCACGCTTGCGCAACACGTAGACCACATTGCCGTCTTCCTGACCGGGCAGGCGAGCGTACAGGATAAGCGGCAACCCGGCTGCCATCGCCTCGGCGATGGTCCCCGGCCCGGCTTTCGTGACCAGGACGTCCGCGGCGCGCATGAATTCCGGCATCTGTCGCGTGAAGCCGTAGATGCGCGTGGGGATGGGCCAGGCCTCCGCCTCGAGTTCGGCGCGGAGTTTCTCGTTGCGCCCGGCAACGACGATCAGGCAGAGGTTCAGACCGGATGCGGCGATGGCGCGCGCCGTCTCACCCAACGGCCCCATACCCTCCCCTCCGCCGACGGTCAACACAATCATCCCCTCCTCCGGCCATCCCAGTTTGCGGCGCAGAGCACGCTTGTCTCCGGGCGGCGCGGCGTAGCGTTCGGCGATCGGTTGTCCCACGACGCGCAACCGCTCCGGGGCCATGCCGTAGGCCAGGGCGCGTTGTCGCGCCAGTTCGGTGGGGAGGAGGATCAGGTCCGCGCGGCGGTCGTACCACAGGGCGTGCGTGGTCACCAGGTCGGTCACCACGGTGACAAAGGGCGGGCGTTCGTTCCCCAGGGCGCGCAGGAGGAACGAGTTCGCGAGCGGGTGCACACTGACGTAGAGGTCCGCCGGGTGATTTCGAATCAGGGCG